>JAJZGE010000583.1 GCA_021798675.1 Pseudomonadota bacterium
GATGACGCACGGCACCGGGTAGAGCCACTGTTTGTACGGGCGCGCCAGTCCGGGCTGGCGCCGGCGCAGCACCACCAGCGCGGCGATCTGCGCCACCGACTGCACGATGATGGTCGCGGCCAGCAGCATGTTGATGACCTCGCTGAGGTCGAAGAAGGTACCGATGGCGGTGACCACGCCCATCGTCAGCAGCGCGACATGCGGGAAGCCGTGCTTTGCATGCAGGCGGCCGAACACCGACAGGAACACTTTCTCGTGCGCCGCCTGGAACGGCACGCGCGAGCCGCCCAGCAGGCCGGTGAACACCGAGGCGAACGCGGTCACGATGATGAGCACGGTCATCACGGCCGCGGCGGTGTGTCCCCAGCTCTGCTCCACCACCAGCGAAGCCACGGATTTCGATTGGGCGATTTCCTGCCACGGCGCCACGCCGAGCACGCTGATGTTGAGCACGAGGTAGACCACCATCATCGCGATCACCGAGACGATGATGGAGCCGGGCATGGTACGGCCCGGGTTGCGCAGCTCGTCGCCGATGTAGGCGGTGGTGTTGTAGCCGAGGTAGTCGTAGATGCCGATGACCAGTCCGGCGCCCAGGCCCATGAAGAAGCGGCTGCCGAACGCGCCGGGCGGGTAGGCGAAGGCGTAGTCCGCATGGAAATGCGAGAAGCCCGCCGCCGCCACGCCGACCACGGAGACCAGCATGATGATCCACAGCGCGACGGTGATCGCGCGCACCGATTCGATGCGCCGGTACAGCATCCAGGTGACCAGCGCGGTCGCCGCCACGCCGATCAGGTGCAGCGGCCACCAGCCCAGGCCGGGGAAGAAGAACTGCAGGTACTCCACCATGCCGATGATGCCGGTGGACATCAGCAGCGGGATCGCCAGCAGCATCGTCCAGATGAACAGGAACGGCATCAGCTTGCCGGTGCGGTACTGGAACGCCTCGCGCAGGTAGACGTAGGTACCGCCGGAGCCCGGCATCGCCGCGCCCAGCTCGGCCCAGACCAGGCCATCGGCCATCGCCAGGATGGCGCCGGCGATCCAGCCGATCACCGCCTGCGGACCGCCCATCGCGGCAACCATGATGGGGATGGTGATGAACGGCCCGATGCCGCACATCTGGGTCATGTTGATCGCGGTGCCCGAGAACAGGCCGATGGAGCGGTGGAAGCCGCTGTCGCGGGCGGGCTTGGGCGTGCTGGAGTCCTGCATGGTGGCCTTGTCGTTGTGTGTCTCGGACGGAGCGGGCAGAACCGCCCCGCAAGGCGGTCCGCCGCGTTGAAGCGCTTGCCGAGGCGTCACTCCCGCTTGCAGGCGTCCTGCGGGAATGACGCCATCGCCAAGCCCGGGGCGGCGAGGGGATCCGCTCCGGTTACCACTGCCCGCGTATGCCGAACATCACCATGCGCTCGGAGAAGTTCGAGTGCGCGGGCTGGTCGGGCCATACGAGGTAGTACCGCTGGTACTCGTTGGTGAGGTTGGTGCCGTCGAGGAAGACCTCGGCGTACTTGTTGAGCTTGTACGACACCGAGGCGTCGAGGTACTTCTGCGGCGCCTCGTACATTTCCATGCCGGTGATGCCGCCCACGCTGTCCATCACCGCCCGCCGCGAGCGGTAGTTGTACGCGACGCGCGCCTGGAAGTGGTCGTCCTGGTACCACAGGATGAGGTTGCCAGACTTGGTGGAGTTGTCCTGGAACGGGATCTTGTGGCCGGCCAGGTCCGTTTCGCCCGAGTTGCTGGGTGCGTAGGTGGCGTTCACTTCCATGCCGGTCTTGGACAGGAGGCCGGGCAGGAAGGTGAAGCCCTGGCGGTAGTCGAACTCCGCGCCGTGGATGCTGTTGCCGGTGCCCTGCACCGGTTCGTTGATCACGATGCAGTGGTTGCGCACCACGCCGTCCTCGTCGGGCAGGGTGCAGTTGGTCACGCTGCCGTCCTTGATGAAGCTTTGCATGTTGATGCGGAACAGCGCGAGGCTGAGCATGCTGGTGGGGTTGATGTAGTACTCCAGCGACGCGCCGTAGTTGTCGGAGCGCCACGGATCGAGGTTCGGGTTGCCCGAGGACTGGCCGTTGGCGACACGGAAGATCGGCCCTTGCGGCGTCTCCATCAGCGAGTAGTTCAGCTGCAGTCCGCCGCCCCAGGTGCTGAGATCCAGCGGCATCATGTTCTTCGAGTAGGCCAGGCGGAACTTCAGGCTGTCGGTGATATCCAGCGCGAAGTTGGCCGAAGGCAGCACGTCGCGGTAGCTGCGCCGGGTCAGGGCGGTACCCGCATCGGCAGGCTCGTCGCCGTAGGAGCCGGGGGCGCCGCTCAGGTGCTGGGTCACGTCGAGGCGGGTGCGGATCACGCGCACGCCGATGTTGCCGCTGTAGGGCATGTCGCCGAGCGTGCCGCTGAAGTCGCCCTGCAGGTAGCCGCTGAGTTCCTTCAGCCCCACGCCCCAGGTAGTGCCGGGTTCGCCCACCTGGACGGTGTTCGGATAGAGTGATTTCCAGTACGAGATCGGGTTGATCATGGCGGACGGGTTGACCGCCCAGAAATTGATGCCCGAGCCGAGCAGGTTGGTGTACTGCTGCCAGTTGCCCGACAGCGGTGCCGGGGTCTGCGGCA
>JAJZGE010000584.1 GCA_021798675.1 Pseudomonadota bacterium
CTTCATCGCGCTGACCGGTACGCGTGCGCCCAGCACTTCGGCGGTGGCGTGGCTTTCGGCGACGTCGCCGCGGTCGGTGGCGGTACCGTGGGCGCTGACGTAGCCGATGGAGCCGGCCGGCAAGCCGGCGTCTTCCAGCGCGAGGCGCATCGCCACCGCCATCGTCCCGGCGGTAGGCTGGGTGATGTGGGCGCCGTCGGAATTGCAGCCGAAGCCGATCACCTCGGCGTACATCGTCGCGCCGCGAGCCTTGGCGTGCTCGTACTCCTCGAGCACCAGCGTGCTGGCGCCTTCGCCGACGACGAGGCCGTCGCGCTTCGCGTCGAACGGGCGCGGCGTGAGCTGCGGTTCGTCGTTGCGCGTGCTGGTGGCAAACAGCGTGTCGAACACCGCGGCGCCCGGGCCGGAAAGTTCCTCCGCGCCGCCGCAGAGCATCAGCTTCTGCCGGCCGTAACGGATCGCCTCGTAGCCGTAGCCGATCGCCTGGCTGCCCGAGGTGCACGCGCTGGAGGTGGGGATGACGCGGCCCTTGAGGCCGAAGAACACGCCCACGTTCACCGCCGTGGTGTGCCCCATCATCTGGATATAGCTGGTGGCGGTCACGCCGTGCATGGAGCCGGTGTCCAGCATGCGGCCCATCACCCGCACCGGCTCCACGCTGCCGCCGGAGGAGCCGTATGCCACGCCCATGCGGCCGTCGCGGATCGAGGCATCGTCAAGCAGGCCGGCGTCGCGCAGTGCATGTTCGCTGGCGGCCACGGCGAACTGCGAGACGCGGCCCATCGATCGGGTCTTCTGGCGCGGCCACGGCGGCAGCGCAAAGTCGTCCACCGGACAGCCGAGGCGGCCGTTCAGCGCGTCGAAGTAATCCCACTCGTGCATGCGCCGCACGGCGTTGCGGCCTTGGCGCAGGCGCGCGGAGATCGTGGTCCAGTCGTGGCCCAGCGGCGTGATGCCGCCCATGCCGGTGACGACGACGCGTTTCATCGTGCGAATGCTCCTTGGCGGGTGGTGACCGCACCGGTCGTGTTGTCGAAGCGCTTCGGTCCCCTGCTGGGGGCCGAAATCCTGACCGCAGGTCGGCAAGCTGCCATGAGTCGGCCGGAGTTCAAGGCGCACCGTCCCCGTCGGCCTGGCTCGTCGGCACCAGCAGCGCGGTGAAGGCGATGCCGAACAGCAGGGTCAGGCCAAAGTCGCGCAGCGCCGGCATCGAGCTTAGCGAGAGCAGGCCAAAGGAGAGCAAGGCGGTGAGCGCGGAAAGCAGCACGCTGGCGTACATCGCGCCGGGGCGGTGCGCGGCGTGCGGTTCGCCTTCGTGCAGGAACACCGCATAGTTGGCGCCCACGCCCAGCACCAGCATCAACGCCATCCAGTGGAACAGCGTGAGCGGCTGGCCGAGGTAGCCCAGCGCGGCCAGCGTCAGCGCGATGCCCAGCACCGGCGGCGCCAGCACGCGCGGCATGCGTCGCCAGCCGTAGCGCCAGCCGAACACCGGCACGATCAACCCGATGGCCGCGAGCAACCACACGCTGGCGTAACGGCGGTAGCGGCCGAACAGCTGCGACACGCTGGCTGCCTTGTCGACCAGGTTCACGCCGGGCAGGCCCTGCGCGGCGCGGCGCAGCAACGCATCGTCGTCGCCGCCTTGCGGTAGCACGATGGAACCACAACCGTGCCCGTCGCAGCCCATCCACAGGTAGCGGAACGGCACCGCCATCGGCGTGGCCAGCCATGCCTTGAAGTCCAACGGCGAGCCAGGCCAGGCGTCGGCATAGGCGCTTGCGGCAGCGGTGCGCAGTCCACCGGCGACGAGCAGGGATTGCAGGCGGGCGCGGGCAGCGAGTGTCCGCGTCTGCGCTGCCAGCCCGGCAGGCTGGTTATTCGAGGTGGCGGTCGTGCCCGACGCATGCAGGATGCGTTCGAGCAGGGCGTGGTCGGCCATCTGCCGCGCCTGCGAGGGTGCCATGCGGGCCAGCCCGATCCAGTCGCCGAGGCGGCCATCGCGTACCAGCGCCTGCAACCGTTGTTCCAGCCGTTCCTCGCGTTGCAGGGTCTGCTCGGTGTTGGCACCCTGCACCAGGTAGAACTGGCTGCCGTTACCGAGGCCGGTGATGTCGCGGATGCGGTGTTCCTGCGTCACCAGCGCAGATGGCGGCGAGATCAGCAGGTGCACGTCGTCGTCGTGGCCGAGGCGCCACCAGCCGGGCAGCGCGAGCAGCAGCAACAACACGGCCAGCAGCAGGCCACGTCGTCCCCGGCCGGCACGACAGACACCACGCTGCAGCGCCAGCGCCCAGCGCACCGGCGGCGCCGAGAGCGGCTTCGTCGGGTGTTGCAGCAGCGCGGGCAGCAGCCAGAACACGCTGAGGCAGGCGGCCAGCATGCCGCTCATCGCGAATACCGCCATCTGGCGCAGAGCGGGGAACGGCACCAGCCCGAGCAGGGCATAGCCGAGCAGTGAGGTGGCCAGCGCCAGCAGCAGGGCGGGGCGTACCTGGCGCAGCCCGTCGGCCGCGCTCCAGCGAGGGCCAGCGTTGGCACGCGCGGTGAGGTACTGGATCGAATAGTCCACCGCCTCGCCCAGCAGCGCGGCGCCGAACACCAGGGTCAGCAGGTAGA
>JAJZGE010000585.1 GCA_021798675.1 Pseudomonadota bacterium
TGATCCGGGCGCTGATGGCATGCTGAGCCCGACCGGCTGGTGGCTGGTGACGGCACCGATCGATCTGCGCTGCGGCATGGATCGGTTGCTGGTGCACGTACGCGAGATCCTCGACCGCAACCCGTTCGATGGCGCGGCCTATGTCTTCCGCAATTTCGCGGCCACACGCATCAAGGTGCTGTGCTGTGATGCGCAGGGCACCTGGCTGGCGGTGCGCCGCTTGCAGGATGGCCGCTTCATTTGGCCAGCTTCCGGCGCGACCACCTGGTCGCTCAACCCCGAGCAGTTTGGATGGCTGTGTGCCGGTGTTGACTGGCAACGCTTGAGTCCGCAAAAAAGGCTTGCGCCACGCGTGTAAATCGCTACGCTGCGTGGCCATGGATCACGCGCAACTCACCGTTGATATGGACGTCCAGACGCTACGTGCGTTGGTCGCCGAGCAGATGCAGGTGATTGCCGAGCGCGACACGAAGATCGCGCAGCAGATTGCCGTGATCACGCGTCACGAGCGCACCATCACCCAGCACGAGCGCACGATCACCGAGCGCGAAGCGCGCATCAGCGTGCTGACGGCGGAGATCGCGCGGCTGCGCCGCGCGCAGTTCGCCGCGCGCTCGGAGAAGATGGACCCGGCCCAGCGCGCGTTGTTCGAGGAGACTATGGCGGCGGACATCGCCGCGGTGGAAGCCGAGCTCGAAGCGTTGCAGATGCCAGCGGCCGATGAACGGACCAAGGATCACCCGCGACAGGCACCCAAGCGTCGTCCGCTGCCCGATGATCTGGAGCGCATCGAGACCCGCCACGAGCCGGCGTCGTGCCGCTGTGGCCAGTGCGGTGGTGACTTGGTGCACATGGGTGACCACGTCAGCGAGAAGCTGTCGTGCAAGCCGCTGCAGTTCTTCGTGCGGCGTGACATCTATCCGCAGTACGCCTGCCGCGGCTGCGAGACGATCACGGCGGTACCGGTGGCGCCGACGGTGATCGATCGCGGCATCGCGGCGCCGGATCTGCTGGCGCAGGTGCTGGTGGCCAAGTATGTGGATCACCTGCCGCTGTACCGGCAGGAAGCAATCTACGCGCGCAGCGGCATCGCGATCCCCCGCTCGACCCTGGCCGAGTGGATCGGCGCCTGCGGCGTGGCGCTGCAGCCGCTGGTGGATCGGATGCGCGACGCGCTGCTGTCGCTGCCGGTGCTGCACGCCGACGAGACCCCGGTCGGCATGCTTGAGCCCGGCACGGGCAAAACCCATCGCAGTTACCTGTTTGCCTACCGCAGCGGCATCGGGCCGCCGATCACCGTGTTCGACTTCTGCACCAGCCGCAGCGGCCAGCACGCCAGGCGCTTCCTCGGGGATTACCGCGGCGCGCTGATGGTCGACGACTACGCCGGCTACAAGGCGATGTTTGCCGCCGGCATCATCGAGCTCGGTTGCTGGGCGCATGCGCGGCGCAAGTTTGTCGATCAACACAAGGCCAGCGGCAGCCCCATCGCCCGCGAAGCGATCGAGCGCATTGTGGTGCTGTACCGGATCGAGGCCGAGGCGAAGGGCATGACGGCTGACGACCGCCACGCGCATCGCCAGCAATACGCCGTGCCCGCGCTACGCGCCATCAAGACCTGGCTGGATGCACTGCGGCCGCAGGTGGCCGGCAACAGCGGCACCGCCCACGCGATCGACTACACCCTGCGGCGCTGGCCCGCGCTGGCACGCTATGCCGATCACGGCGCCTACCCGATCGACAACAACCCGATCGAGAACGCGATCCGACCGATCGCCCTTGGGCGCAAGAACTGGCTTTTTGCCGGCTCCGAAACCGCGGGCAAACGCGCCGCGGCGGTCATGAGTCTGCTGGCGACGGCCAAGGCCAACGGGCATGAGCCGCAGGCGTGGCTGACTGATGTGCTGACCCGGCTGCCCACCACGCTCGATCGCGACATCGACACGCTACTGCCCCTGCGGAACACTCCCTGATGGACTACAGCGCGATCATCACGGCCTTGCGCCAGGCCTCGGCGTTTGACCTGTATCGACTGCGCTGGGCGATCGACCGTCAGCTGGATGATCCGCGCTGGATCCTGGCGGTACACGCCCGTGTGCATCTGGGACAGACGGTGGACTTTTACGACCCACGTGACAACGTCATGCACTCGGGCATCGTTGCCGAACTCCGTCGCAAGCACGTGGTGCTGCAACTGCCGACGGGAAACCGCATCCTGGTCGAGTACGCCTCGATCAATCTCGACGGCGTGGATGCCGATATCCGGGAGCAACCCCGGCAAGGACTCGGTCGTCACGAGGTCCGCGTCGGCGATGTCGTGGGCTTCCAGGATCGCGACCGCCGTCCGCGTCAAGGCACCATCCTGCGGCTCAACGACAAAACCGTCACGCTGCAATCGGAGACGATGCAATGGCGTGTCGGCTACACCTTGCTTCATCGTGTGATACAGGGCGGCTGAACCATTCAATGTGTCCTCGCCGGACGCTTACGGTGGAACAGCGGTGCCAGCCACATGAATCAGGCGTTTCCGCAAGCCTTCTTCGCCCGGTTGGGGTTGGTCTCACTGATCGACACCAGCCGGTATCTTCAGCGTCACTCGTGAACCGCCGTATGCGG
>JAJZGE010000586.1 GCA_021798675.1 Pseudomonadota bacterium
GTGGTCGATGCCGGCTATGCGCACATCCAGGAATCGGACATCTATCTCCGCGGCTCGTCGATGGCCGAGCACCTGCGCAAACTGAGCGGCATCGACCCGCTCACGGTGGAGCAGACGATGCTGTATCCGCATCCCTCGGCGGACGACGATCACCCCTACTGGACCGCCGTGATGCAGCAGCTGCATCCGCAGGCGCCGATCGTGTTCGTGGACCAGGCCGGCAAGCCGTGGTCGCTGCGCCCGGGCTATGACGTCAGCGTGTTTTTCCCGCCGGAAACCCTGCGCCGAGGCCGTCCCACCTGGCTCAGCCTCGGCGGCCTGCGCCGGCCCTACTTCGTCAGCGGCGACCGCTGCGATCATTCCTATCCCTGCCTGGTCGAGGCGCGCTACGCCGACGAGGGCGCGGACGCGATTCCGGCCGACCGGCTGGCCCTGGACCCGGTGCCGCTGAATGCCACCACCAGCGACCGCATCAGCAACGGCCTGATCGAACCCAGCGGCGAACTGTACCTGCGGCCGGGGAAATACACCCTCACCTGGACCGCCGCCGACTCGCGCGTGCTGTTCCGGAAGGACATCCGCATTCCGGCAAACCCCGCCGAGCCAGCGGTGACGTCGGCGCCAGCTTCGCCCGAGCCGGTAAAGCGCGCGTCACGCCCATGCGCACCGGCCGGCTCGCTGCCAGCCAACTTGCTGGGCAAGGCATCTGACTGTCTGGTTCACTGAAGAAACAACGGCGACAACAGGGCAATTGCGGAGCGCCTGTGTGAAGAAAGCCTGCTTCGCCTGGAGGGAGCGCCCGCGTACTGGCATGACACACCCGCATGCTGCTAAAAAGGCACGGGCTGCGATCGCGTGAATGGGGGGATCGCACCACCACAGGGGAATCCAATGATGAATGTGCGACGCTGGATCGTTGCGGCTTTGCTTGTGCTAGGCAGCATGCTGGTGCATGCGCAGCCGGTGTCCCTGGCGGACCTGGCCAGACATGCGCAGTACAAGGACGTGAAGATTTCGCCGGACGGCAAGTATCTGGCGGCCACCGCCGTGGTGAAAGGCCAGACCGTGCTGGCGCTGATCCGGCTGTCCGACAAGAAGGGCAACCTGGTGCGCCCGCGCGAGGAGGACGACGTCACCCGGTTCTGGTGGGCCTCGCCCACGCGAGTGCTGTACCAGGTGGGCGAGCGCGTCGGCGGCTACGACGTGCCGTTCGCCACCGGCGAGCTGTTCGCGGTCAATGCCGACGGCAGCGGAGCCACCACGCTCTTCGGCTACCGGCGCAACGGCATGACCACCGGCTCGCATATCCAGCAGGCGTCCGCCAGCTATGGCAGTGCCGACCTGATCGCCACGATCCCGACCGACCCCAACCACGTGCTGGTGTCGATTACCCCATGGGGCGGCACCAATCTCGAGGGCAACCTGCCCTCGGCCTACCGCATGGACGTGCGCAACGGCGACAAGACCCGGATCATCGTCGGCCCGCTGCGCAACGCGCAGTTCGTCGCCGACCACCAGGGCCGCATCCGCTTCGCAGTGGGCGTGGACAACAACGGCAACACCAAGGTCTATCAGCACCCGCTCGATGGCGACGGCTGGCAGCCGATGGCGGAGGCCAGCCAGCAGCGCGAGATTCCGATCGGCTTCAATCGCGATGACAGCGTGGCGTACTTCACCTGCCCGGCACCCGGCGCCTTCGGCGTCTGCCGCTGGAACCCGCAGACCCAGGCGATGAGTCTGGCCTGGAGCAACCCCACGGTGGAGGCCGACGGGCTGCTGCAGGGACTGGCGGCACACAGCGTGCTGGGCGTGGATTTCATGGACGGGCGCACCGGCACCGCCCTGTTCGACAGCGGCTCGATCGATGCGCAGACCCTGCTGGCGCTGATGAAGCAGTTTCCCGGCGAGAGCGTGCGCTACGTGTCCGGCACCACCGACGGCAGCCTCAGCGTGGTGCTGGTGCAGGCCGACGCCGACCCGGGCACCTTTCTGCTGTACGACAGCCGCAACCACAAGCTCACCCCGCTGCTGGCGCGCGCGTCGTGGATCAATCCCGAGCAGATGGCGAGCAAGCAGCCGTTCGACTTCGCCGCACGCGACGGCATGAAGCTGCATGGTTACGTCAGCTACCCGCCGGGACTGGTGGGCGCGAAGAACCTGCCTGCGGTGGTGCTGGTGCATGGCGGCCCCTTCGGCATCCGCGACCGCTGGGATTTCGACCCCGACGTGCAGGCGCTGGCCACCCGCGGCTATGCGGTGGTGCAGGTCAACTACCGCGGCTCGGGCGGCTACGGCTACGACTACGAGCATGCCGGCTGGCGCGAATGGGGCGGCAAGATGCAGGACGACGTCACCGACGCCACTCGCTGGGCGATCAAGCAGGGCATCGCCAATCCGCATCTCATCTGCATTTTCGGCGGCAGCTACGGCGGCTACGCGGCGCTCGAAGGGGCGGTGAAGGAGCCGGATCTGTACAAGTGCACGATCGGCTATGTCGGCGTCTACGACCTGCCGCTGATGTTTCACCGCGGCGACATTCCGCAGTCGAGCTTCGGCGAGGAATATCTCAAGCGCCAGCTGGGCGACGACATGACGGTGCTGGCCAGTCA
>JAJZGE010000587.1 GCA_021798675.1 Pseudomonadota bacterium
TTCCGGCTTCCTCCAGACGCCCGGTCACCCGAAACGCCCTTGCCTTCCGCTAACCCTTCCCCTTGCCGGGTGGGTAGAGGACTTTCACCTCCAAGCAGGTGCGCCCTGCCGGGCGCACACGAAAACGCCGCCCGGAGGCGGCGTTGATTTGATTCAATTGACGCGGGGCTTACTTGGCCTGGCTGACGATCCAGGTGACCGCGGCCTTGACCTGCGCGTCGGTGAGCGCGGGGTTGCCGCCCTTCGGTGGCATGTAGTTGCCGTCCGGACCGTGGTAGCCCTCGGTGGCATGCTTGATCAGGGTGTCGATGCCCTGCGCGATGCGCGGCGCCCACATCGCCTTGTTGCCCAGCTTTGGCGCGCCGGCGATGCCGGCGGTGTGGCAGCTGGTGCACAGATGGTCATAAATGGTCTTGCCGTCGGTGGTGCCGCCGTAGGCGACCTGCGCGGCGGCAGCCTTGGCCGCGGCGGCGGCAGCGGCCTGCATCGCCGCCATGCCGGTGTTGCCGGCGTAGACAGCGCCGGTCGGGGCGATCCGCTCGGCCACCTGCGCCGCTTCGTTCGGATTGGTTTCCTTCGGCTCGTGCTCGTAGATCGCCAGCGCGAGGAAGATCAGCAGCACGGTCAGCACCAGCAGGCCGCCGATCATCACGGAAAACTGGCGGATCATGCCCTGGTCGGATTTGCTCATGGAACCGCTCACGCACGTACTCCTGTCAGTAGGCTGGCCGGTCTGCCCGCGGGCTGCGCCGATCTGCCTGGTTGGCCTGTTCTGTGGCACCGCTGCGGCACTCCCGGTGCGGCGTGGAGTGGCCGCACCCGCCGAGCCGCGGTCGCTGTATGTCATGTGGCGCTGCAGCTTCCCCAGGGGAGCCGACAGTCGACCAGTGGCGGATTATAAACGAAGCACACGCCAAGTTTCAGGCCTGCAGCCAGCGGCCATCGCGGCGACGGCGCTGCGTCAGGGCCGCCAACCCTGCCATCGGTCATGCACTACCCCTGTCGACTGGCATTGTTCAAGCGCGTTGATCTGCCCCTATGCTTTGATCCGGCGGGAGACTTTTCCGGCCGCTGGATGTCCAGGCGGACCGGGATCGGGCACAGCCTGACCCTCCTCCGACACATCCGCTACGCATGCTGCGTGATCGGCTACCGGCTCGCAGCGCCGCTCAGTTCAGGAGTTTCACCATGTCGCGTTTTTGGAAGATCGCGTTGATCGTGCTGGCCGTGCTCGTGGTGGCCGTGGTCGGCTTCCGGCTGCTGCACAAGCCGGCCGGCTCGGCCGCCTCCGGCGCGGGCAAGGAAGGCGGCGACGCCACCCCGGTGCCGGTGACGGTGGTGCCGGTGGTGCGGCAGAACGTGCCGGTCTACCTCACCGCGCTGGGCACGGTGCAGGCGCTCAACACGATCACCGTCAACCCGCAGGTGTCCGGCCTGCTGCTGAGCCTGAACTTCACCGAGGGCCAGCCGGTGAAGAAGGGCGAGGTGCTGGCGCAGATCGATCCGCGCACGTTCCAGGCCAGCTATGACCAGGCGCTGGGCAAGCGCAGCCAGGACGAGGCGCTGCTGGCCACCGCGCGCAGCAACTACGACCGCTCGCAGGACCCCAAGTACAGCCAGTACGTGGCGAAGATCGACCAGGTCACGCAGAAGAACACCGTCGCCCAGTACCAGGCGGCGGTGGCCGCCGACGACGCGGCCATCCGCGATGCCAAGGTGCAGCTCGACTACACCCGGATCCACTCGCCGATCGACGGCCTGGCCGGCATCCGCGGCGTCGATCCGGGCAATGTGGTGAGCACCAGCACGGCGATCGTCACGCTGACCCAGCTGCACCCGATCTACGTGATGTTCAGCCTGCCCGAGCAGAACCTCGACCTGGTGCGCAAGGCCGCGCTGGGTGCCACGCCGCTGCAGGTCACGGCGCTCGACCGGGTCGACGCGCATCCGATCGCCAGCGACGGCGTGCTCAAGGTGATCGACAACCAGATCGATACCACCACCGGCACGTTCCGGCTGAAGTCGGAATTTCCGAACAGCAAGAACGAGCTGTGGCCGGGGCAGTTCGTCAACGTGCGGCTGCTGGTCAACACCGTCGACGGCGGCCTGGTGATTCCGGCGCAGGCGGTGCAGCGCGGCCCGGACGGCGACTACGTGTACCAGGTGCAGGCCGACAGCACGGTGAAGATGCAGCCGGTGCTGGTGGCCGGCGAGGTGGGCGACAGCCACGTGATGATCGGCAGCGGGCTCAAGGTCGGCGAACAGGTGGTGACCGAGGGCCAGTTCCGGCTCAAGCCGGGCAGCAAGGTCAACGCACTCAAGCCGGGCCAGGTGCCGGCCGCGCCCACCGCAGCGCAGCTGGACAAGGCGAAGAAGGACAGCAAGGGCGGCAACATGCGTCACCACTGAGGGCGCTGCGCGCTGCGCGCATGACCCGTCCGCGACCGTCCGGCCATTTCCGCGGCGGCGGCCGTACCCACACCTCACGGATAGCCATGGGATTCTCGACGCTCTTCATTCGCCGGCCGATCGCCACCTCGCTGCTGATGGTGGCGGTGCTGCTGCTCGGCATCCTCGGCTTCCGCCAGCTGCCGGTGTCGGCGCT
>JAJZGE010000588.1 GCA_021798675.1 Pseudomonadota bacterium
CATGGCCACTGTCGACCACTTCGATGCGCAGGCGCCTGTTGAGCTGCTCACGCAACGACTCCGGCGACAGGTACAGCTCGGCCGGCGGCAGCACCGGGCGCTCGATGTCGTGCGCGCGCTGTTCGTAGCGTTCGGCGGTCTGCGTCCAGAACGCCTCCGCGGACTCGCCGGCGCCCTCGCCGAGTACGAACAGCGCGTCGTCGGCGAGGTAGTCGAACAGCGTGGCAGTGCCTGCGTGCGGATCCTCCGCAATCCCCCGCGCATTCGTGGGTGCACTCTTCGCCGGGAAAAACAGCGGCAGGTAATACTCGATGCCGCCCGGGGTGACGCCTTCCTTCATGTCCTGATACAGCGGACAGCGGCGCACGTCGATCGGAAAGCGCTCGCGCAGATGGCTGCGGAACGCCTTCGCGGCCTCGTCGGTGAGCGGAAACTCGCGCGCGGGCAGCAGCTCGATCTTTTCCACCGGCTGCTGCGAGCGCTGGGTTTCCGGATCGAAGCTGCGGATCGATTCCACCTCGTCGTCGAACAGCTCGATGCGGTACGGCTCGGCCGCGCCCATCGGAAAGATGTCGATCAGCGCGCCGCGCACGGCGAAGTCGCCGGGCTCGGCCACCTGCGGCACATTGCGGTAACCGCAGGCCTCCAGCCGGCGCTGTTCGGCGATCAGGTCCAGCTGCTGGCCCTTCGCCAGCACCAGCCCGGTGCCGGTGATGTGCGCACGCGGCGCGATCCGCTGCATCAGCGTGGCCACCGGCACCACCAGCACGCCGCGCTTCACGCCGGGCAGCCGGTACAGCGTGGCGATGCGCTGCGAAACGATCTCCGGATGCGGGCTGAAGACGTCGTAGGGCAGTGTTTCCCAGTCCGGAAAATGCAGCACCGGCAGACCACCGGCAAAGATCTTCAGCTCCGCTTCCAGCGCGTGCGCGCGCTGGGTGTCGCGCGTCACTGCCACCAGCAGGCCACTATGGCTGCGCGCCGACTCGGCGATCAGCAGCGCGCGGGCGGAACCGTGGGGCGGGGTCCAGTAGCGGCGCTGCCGCGGCGTGGTGGGCAGGGGCGGATGCGGAATCAGGCTGGGCATAGGGAGCGCGGGTTCAGGGCGCCGCCATCGGGCTGCGCCGGGGAAAGCGGACAAGTGTAGCGTGCCGGCCGCGCTCGTCCGCCTGCCGCTGATCGCGCAGGACCGGTGTAGGGACGGTCCCCGCGCGGGACTAGACGGCCCGCGTCGCGCCGGACGGCTGCAGCTGCAGCGAGATCTGCGCCACGCCCGGCTCGTTCGGCGACGGTCGCCGCACGAAACCCAGCTCCTTGCACAGGTCGAGCATGGGCCGGTTCTCCAGCAGCACATAGCCCCAGATTTCCGCGAGACCGCGGCGGCGGCAGTCGTCGACCAGCCGCTGCATCAGCAAGGTGCCCAGTCCGATATGGGTCCAGCTCTTCTCCACCAGCACCGAGAATTCGGCGCTGTCGGCGGCCTCGTCGACATAAATGCGGCCGACGCCGCGCATCTCCGCCGGCACCACGCTCTCGTCGACCAGCACCCATGCGGTCTCCAGCGCCGGATCGATCCGGCACAGCCGCTGCGCCATCGGCGCGGGCAGCTCGGACATCGCATGCAGAAAGCGCCGGCGGATGTCCTGCGGTGAAAGTCGCAGGAAGCAGCGCTGCAGCGCCGCGACGTCGTCCGGGCGGATCGCGCGCAACACCAGCTCGCGGCCGTCGCTGGTGTGCACCGGCTCGAAGTCCTGATTCGGTGCTTCCGGCGCACGGCCAAACCGCTCGCTGCTGCGCGGCGGCAGCGGGGCAAAACGGATCGGCGCGGCAAAGTCGATGGCAGGGGTCATGGCAGTTCCATACTTTTGCGTATTGTGTGCAATGCAGCATGAACTTGCAATGATGATCCCTGCCGGCGGCAGCGGCTTTCTGTCGCAGCTGGGCTCTCGCGTCGAGTGATGTCGAGTGATGGGGTCAACCGCCGGCCATGCGGCTGATCAATCCACCACATCCGGCTCGAAAAAACTCCAGCGGATATCGTCGAACTGCGCCTTCATTGCCGCCTCGACGGTGTTGATCGCGTCGATCAGGGCGCGGTCGCTGGCGGCGGGCTGCATGCGCGCCTTCACCGCCACCATCACGTCGGGGCCCATCTGCAGGGTGATCAGGTTGAGCACCTCGGCGATTTCGGCGCGGCTTTGGAGGAAGTGCAGCAGCTCGGCGCGGCGGCGTGGCTCCACGCCCTGGCCGATCAGCAGCGCCTTCACTTCGATCGCCACCAGCACCGCCACCACCAGCAGCAGCGCGCCGATGGCGATGGTACCGGCGGCATCGAACAGCAGGTTGCCGGTGAGCATGGTGGCGCCGATCGCCAGTGCGGCTGTACCCAGGCCGAGCAGGGCGGCCAGATCCTCGCCGAAGATCACCAGCAGCTCGCTGGAGCGTGTCTCGCGAAACCACGTCCACAGGTTCTGCGCGCCGCGCGCCTTGTTCACCTCGACCATGCAGCCGCGCATCGAGAAGCTCTCCGCGACGATGCCGAACAGCAGCACGCCCAGCGCCAGCCACGGCCACTTCAGCGGCTCGGGGTCATGCAGCTTGTGC
>JAJZGE010000589.1 GCA_021798675.1 Pseudomonadota bacterium
GCGAACTCCGAGAGATCCTGTGAGATCAGCGTGACCAGGCCGGTGTCGTGCGGACGCGGGCTGACCTCGGAGAAGATCACCTGGTCGCCCTTGACGAAGAACTCCATGCCGAACACGCCCCAGCCGCCCAGCGCGTTCGACACCGCCGCGGCCTGCCGCTGCGCCTCGGCCAGCGCCTGGTCGCTCATCGGTTGCGGTTGCCACGACTCGCGGTAATCGCCGTCCTCCTGGCGGTGGCCGATCGGCGCGCAGAAGCTGGTGCCGCCCTGGTGGCGCACGGTGAGCAGGGTGATCTCGAAATCGAAATCGACGAAGCCCTCGACGATCACCCGCCCCTTGCCGGCGCGGCCGCCGGACTGCGCGTAATCCCAGGCCTGCTGCATGGCGGATTCGTCGCGCACCACGCTCTGGCCCTTGCCCGAGGAACTCATCACCGGCTTGATCACGAAGGGATAGCCGATCTCGGCCACCGCGCGGCGGTAATCCACCTCGTTGTCGCAGAAGCGGTACGGCGAGGTGGGCAGCTCCAGTTCCTGCGCGGCGAGCCGGCGGATGCCCTCGCGGTCCATCGTCAGCCACGCGGCGCGCGCGGTGGGGATCACGTGCAGGCCTTCGCGCTCCATCTCCACCAGCGTGGGCGTGTGGATCGCCTCGATCTCCGGCACCACCAGGTCGGGCTTCTCCTGCTCGATCAATGCGCGCAACGCCTTGCCGTCCAGCATGTCGATCACGTGGCTGCGGTGCGCCACCTGCATCGCCGGTGCATCGGCGTAGCGATCCACCGCGATCACCTCGACCGCGTAGCGCTGCAGCTCGATCGCCACTTCCTTGCCCAGCTCGCCGGAACCCAGCAGCAGCACGCGCACGGCATGGTCGGAATGCGGGGTACCGAACGGCTTCATGGGGAGTTTCTCCGTGCAAAGCGCCATTGTACGGATCGGCCCAGCGCATACGCGATGCGGGCGCGCCCGCCCGGTCACCGGGCAGACAAACGCCTCCAAATGTGATATCAAATTGATATCCAATATCTGAACAACGGACGAAGGAGCTCCGCATGAACGAATACAAGGGTTTCTCGGTCGCCGGCATCCCCTTCGCCATCCTGTGCCTGCTGCTGGCGGCGCTCGGCGTGGGTTGCTACGTGCTTGCCGCCGACGCCCCGCTGTTTGGCGGTGTCGGCGTACTGATCCACGTCGGCACGGCATTCCTGCTCAAGAGCTTTTTCCAGGTCGCGCCGAACGAAGGCCAGGTGCTGCAGTTGTTCGGCAAATACGCCGGCACCGTTCGCGAGGAGGGCCTGCGCTGGACCAACCCGTTCTACAGCAAGCGGCGCATCTCGCTGCGCGTGCGCAACTTCGAGAGCGGCAAGCTGAAGGTCAACGACAGCGACGGCAATCCCATCGAGATCGCCGCGGTGGTGGTGTGGCAGGTGGTGGATACCGCCGAAGCGATGTTCTGCGTGGACGACTACGAGAATTTCGTGCGCATCCAGAGCGAATCAGCGCTGCGGCAGATGGCACAGAGCTACCCTTACGATGCGCACAGCGACCGCGAACCTTCGTTGCGCAGCCATGGCGAGGAAATCAATTCGCACCTGCGCGAGCAGATCCAGACCCGCCTGGGCAAGGCCGGCGTGCAGGTCACCGAGGCGCGCATCAGCCATCTCGCCTACGCGCAGGAAATCGCACAGGCCATGCTGCAGCGGCAACAGGCCGGCGCCATCGTCGCCGCGCGCGAGCGCATCGTGGAGGGCGCCGTGGGCATGGTCGGCATGGCACTGGAAGAACTGCGCAAGCAGGGCGTGGTCGAGCTGGACGAGGAGCGCAAGGCGGCGATGGTCAGCAACCTGCTGGTGGTGCTGTGCGGCGAGCGCGGCACGCAACCCGTGCTCAACACCGGCACGCTGTACAACTGACGCGGCATGGCGGACGAGAAGAAAGCCTACCCGCTGCGGATCAGCGCAACCGTGCTCGAGGCCATGCAACGCTGGTCCGAGGACGAGCTGCGCAGCCTCAACGCGCAGATCGAGTACGTGCTGCGCGATGCGCTGCGCAAGGCCGGCCGGCTGAAACAGGGCAAGGCTGCGCCGGCCAGGGACGACGACTGACCCGCGAGCGACGGCGAAGCCGCGACGGCCAGCGGCACCCGGCCAGCGCCCGTTGCGCCGGCAAGGAGCGTTCCGAATGCTTCAGGGGACTCGACCAACACCTTTTCCCGGCTACGGCGATGCAGGCTCGTTGCGCATGCCGTCGGCGGCGATCACGAATACGCGACCCTGCTGTCGTTGCAGCAACGCGGCGGCGGCGGTGCCATCAAGCTGCTGCAGCGGGCGTCCGTCGGCGGCATAGAGGGTCAGCCGGCCGGCCTGGCGCTCGACCACGAGCAACCGGTCGCGGCTGGCCTCGCGTCCGTACAACGGCATGCCGCCTGCCGGCTTCGGGCGGATCGTATCGAGGCCGCTCCACACCACCGCGACCATGGCCGCCAGCAGGCCGGCGACCAGCCATCGCGGATGCGCATGCGGGATCGTGGCGAGCTTCATAGGCCCATGCTCCCGCAACAGGGTGACAGCCGAATGACGGAACCGGCGCTCAGTCCGCGTG
>JAJZGE010000590.1 GCA_021798675.1 Pseudomonadota bacterium
CGCGTCGTAATGCCGACCGTCGAAACACGCCGCGTCGTCGTCACCGGCATGGGCGCGATCAGCCCGCTCGGCGTGGGCGCCGGCGCGCTGTGGAACGGCCTGCGCGAGGGTCGCAGCGCCATCGGCCCGCTGCGCCACAAGGACAGCGGCGCACTGCGCGTGAAGATCGCCGCGCAGGTGCCGGAAAGCTTCGACCCCGCCTCCGGCATCGACGAGCGCACCCTGCCCCTGCTCGACCGCACCTCGGAGTTCGCGCTGCATGCGGCGCGCGAGGCCATCGCGCAGTCCGGCATCGATTTCGCCAGCGCCGGCCTTGGCCAGCGCACCGCCGTGGTGGTGGGCACCGGCGTGGGTGGCGAACTCACCCAGGACGAACAGAGCCGGCGGCTGTACGAGGAGAAGGCTACCCGCACGCATCCGCTCACCATCGTGCGGCTGATGACCAACGCCTCGGCCAGCCAGATCAGCATCGCCTACGGCCTGCGCGGCCCCGCCTACGCGGTGGCCAGCGCCTGCGCCTCGGCCAACCACGCGATCATCCAGGCGGCGCAGATGATCCGCTTCGGGATGGTCGATGCAGCCGTCACCGGCGGCACCGAAGCCTGCCTCAGCTACGGCGCACTGCGGGCGTGGGAAGCCATGCGCGTGCTGTCCGACGACACCTGCCGCCCGTTCAGCGCGAACCGGCGTGGCCTGGTGCTGGGCGAGGGCGCCGGCATCTTCGTGCTGGAATCGCTGGAACACGCGCAGGCGCGCGGCGCCACCATCCTCGCCGAGCTCGCCGGCACCGGCATGAGCGCGGATGCCAGCGACATCGTGATGCCCAACGCCGACGGTGCCGCCTCCGCGATGCGCCAGGCGCTCGCCGAGGCCGGACTCAACCCCGAGGATGTGGACTACGTCAACGCCCACGGCACCGGCACCCAGGCCAATGACAGCACCGAGACGCGCGCCATCCGCCTCGCCTTCGGCGCGCATGCCGACCGGCTGGCGGTGTCTTCCACCAAATCCATGCACGGCCACGCGCTGGGCGCCTCCGGTGCGCTGGAACTGGTCGCCGTGGTCGGCGCATTGCGTGACAACGTGGTCCCGCCCACCGCCAACCTCGACCAGCCCGATCCGGCCTGCGACCTGGACTACGTGCCGAACACGGCGCGCCAGATGCCGGTACGCGCAGCGCTCAGCAACTCGTTCGCCTTCGGGGGATTGAATGCCGTGCTGGCGTTGAAGCAGGCGCCCTAGCCCGGTCACCCGCTCCGATAACGCTTGCGGCAGCACGCAGGCGCGGCCCAGGCCACGGATGGCAACGCCGTAAAGCAGGAAAATGGATGTCCCTCCGTGGCGCCTGCCCGGCACCACGGAGGGACATCGTCACCGGATGCCGTTCGGCGACGTGGACGGGGCCAGCGCCAGCCTGGCCTGTTCGTACTTGATCAGCAGTTGATCGGCCAACAGGTAGTTCTTCTTCTCCAGGGCGTCGTGCAGCATCTTGGCGACCTCCTCCTCGCTCCTGCCTTCGAGCGAGGTGTGCACGACGCGTCCCGTGCTCTCGGGCCGATAGGCGTCGGCAACGATCTTCGCCCCCTCGGGCGACATGCCAAGCGCCTGCCAGGCTTCCGCAAGCTTGGCGCGCATTTTCATCAGCGCCGGGTACGACCCGATGGTGCGTTCCTCGCTCTGCCGATACCAGCCAGAGCTGGCGTCCCGCGCAGCATTCTCCATGTTCATCTGCTGCATCTGGTGGGACAGTTGATTGGGACTTTCCACGCCATGGTTCTGCTGCTGTTGCGCGAATGCGGCAGGCGCTGACAGCAGGAGCAAAGCGCACACGGACGTTATGCCTTTCATCCGGGTTCCTCCATGTCTGGTCTGGCTCACGCGGTGACATCGGAGGTCATGATTGGCCGTCCGCGTGAAGATCGGCCACTTGCGACGACGCCGCTGCCTCCGCCTGAGCCAGCCTAGTTCCTGGCGGGCACCCCCACAAGTCGGCGCGGCACGCGAGTCCGTACGCTCCAGTCAGCGCAGAATTCCCTGGCGCGGAAACGTGCCGGAAGCTTCCGGCACGGGCGGTATCGCGACATCGCGCACGCGGAATCCGCGTCAGGCGATCCCGCGCCTCACCCGCCCAAGGCCACCGGACGCGAGCGATCGCTGACCCAGCCGCTCCACGACGGCGCATACAGGCGCGAGCCGGCAAGGCCGACATGTTCCATCGCTAGCAGGTTGTGGCAGGCGGTGACGCCGGAGCCGCACATGTGCACCACGTCGGCGGGCGCGCGCGGCCCGATCAAGGCGAGGAATTCGCGCCGCAGTTCCGACGCGTCCTTGAAGCGGCCGTCGGCGGCAAGATTGTCGGCGAAGGGACGGTTGAGCGCCCCCGGCACGTGGCCAGCAACCGGGTCGAGCGGTTCGACGTCGCCGCGGTAGCGCGGCATGGCACGGGCGTCGATCAGCAAGGGGGCGGGTGCTGCATGCAGCGCGGCATGATCGAGCACCGCTGCGGCGGGCTCGAACCTCACGGCTACCGTGGTGGCGGTGCGCAGCGGCACCGCGGTTTCCACCGGCAGGCCGGCCGCCAGCCAGGCACCGTAGCC
>JAJZGE010000591.1 GCA_021798675.1 Pseudomonadota bacterium
TCATCGTCTGGCGCATCAGGTATTTCTGCACTTTCCCGGTCACCGTCATCGGGAAGCCATCGATGAAGCGCACGTAGCGAGGCACCTTGTAGTAGGCCAGCTGCTCCCGGCAGTAATCCTGGATCTCCGCCTCGCTGGCGCTGCAGCCCTCGCGCAAGCGCACCCAGGCGCACACCTGCTCGCCGAACTTCGGGTCTGGCACGCCGAATACCTGCACGTCCTGCACTTTGGGATGGCGATACAGGAATTCCTCGATTTCGCGCGGGTACACGTTCTCGCCGCCGCGGATGATCATGTCCTTGAGCCGGCCCACGATGCGGCAATAGCCTTCCTCATCGATCACCGCCAGATCGCCGGTGTGCATCCAGCCGGCCGGGTCGATCACTTCGCGGGTGCGTTCCTCGTCATCCCAGTAACCCAGCATCACCGAATAGCCGCGGGTGCACAGCTCGCCGGTCATGCCGCGCGGCACATCGCGGCCATCCAGGTCGATCAGTTTCACCTCGATATGCGGATGGATGCGTCCGACGCTGTCCACCCGTCGCTCCAGCGGGTCTTCGGGCACGGTCTGGAAACTCACCGGGCTGGTCTCGGTCATGCCGTAGGCAATGGTCACTTCCGCCATGTGCATCTCGTTGACGACGCGTCGCATCACCTCGACCGGGCATGGCGAGCCGGCCATGATGCCGGTGCGCAGCGTGCTCAGGTCGAACTCCTTGAAGCGCGGGTGTTCCAGTTCGGCGATGAACATCGTCGGCACGCCATGCAGGCCGGTGCAGCGTTCCGCGGCCACGGTTTCCAGGGTGGCCAGCGCATCGAAACCTTCGCCGGGGATCACCATGCAGGCACCGTGGGTGACGCAGGCGAGATTGCCAAGCACCATGCCGAAGCAGTGATAGAACGGCACCGGAATGCACAGTCGATCGTGCTCGGTCAGACGCATCGATTCGCCGATGAAATAGCCGTTGTTGACGATGTTGTGGTGCGTCAGCGTCGCGCCTTTCGGCGCGCCGGTGGTGCCGGAGGTGAACTGGATATTCACCGCGTCGTCGAACGACAGCCTGCACTCGATGTCACGCAGTTTGCGCATCGCGGCGGCGTCGGCGCGGCCGGCGAGTTCCTGCCAGCGGCGTGCCCCCGGCTGCGCTGGGCCGGCCTGATCCAGCACGATCACTTCGCGCAGCGCGGGCACGCGGGCCGCTTGCAGCATGCCTGGCGTGGCCTGCGCCAGTTCCGGCGCCAACTCGCCCAGGATCTGCAGGTAGTTGGAGGTCTTGAATGCGCGCGCCAGCACCAGTGCGCGGCAGCCCACTTTGTTCAGCGTGTACTCCAGCTCATGCGAGCGATAGGCCGGGTTGATATTGACCAGGATGAATCCGGCCTTGGCCGTAGCAAACTGCAGCAATACCCATTCGGCGCAGTTGGGTGCCCAGATGCCGATACGCTCGCCGGGCTCGAGGCCCAGCGCAAGCAGGCCGGCGGCAATCAGTTCTACCTCGGCCAGCAAGCCGGCGTAGTCCAGTCGCACGTTCTGGCCGGGTACCACCAGCGCGGGCCGGTCAGGAAACTGCACGGCCATGCGATCCAGCAGGGAGCCTACGGTGTCTCCAAGCAGCGGCGTGGTGCTCGCACCATGGACATAACTGATTCTCGCATTCATCGAGCCTCCCCTTGTGTTCCCGCGCCGGATCAAGCCAGCCCGAAGGTCAGTGACGCCTGACCTTCGGGTTGCAACAGCCGGTCGGTGCGGGCAACGGGCGCGCGGCCGACCCCGGCGACTGGTGGCTGCGGACGACCAGGATGTCCTTCACCACTTCAAGCGTATGCCCTTCGGCCCGCTCCATGTTATCGACCATGGTCTGAAAACGCGGATCGCTTTCACGCCGCGGCAGTGGCTTGACCCTGTCGTTTGCGCCTGATGCCGACGTCGCGGCTGCGGCTGGCGTCAGGCCGACGCCCTGGTCAGCCGCCGCGCAGGATGCGCCCGTGCGCGTGTACCTCGTCCACCAGCACCTTGACCAGCTCGGGATCGACTTCCGGGGTGATGCCGTGACCGAGGTTGAACACGTGACCGGGATGGTTGCCGTAGCTGTCCAGCACGGCGCGCGCCTCGCGGCGGATCACCGCGGGGCTGGCGCGCAGGACGGCCGGGTCGAGGTTGCCCTGCAGCGCCACCCTGCCGTCGACGGCCCGGCGTGCGTCGGCCAGATCCATCGTCCAGTCCACGCCCAGCGCGGCGCAGCCGGTGTCGGCCAGCGCGGCGAGGTGCGCGCCGGCGCCCTTGGAGAACAGGATCACCGGCAGCGTGCGGCTGTGTTCGCTGGCCTGCAGCGCCTCGACCACGCGCGCCATGGTGCGCAGCGAGAACTCGCGGAACGGGGCCGGGCCGAGCAGGCCGCCCCAGGTGTCGAACACCATCAGCGCCTGCGCACCGGCGGCGGCCTGGGCGATCAGGTAGGCGGCGACCGCCTCGGCCAGCGTGTCGAGCAGCTGATGGGCGAGCTTCGGTTCGTTCCAGCACAGCGCCTTGAGCGTGGCGAAATCCTTCGAGCCCTGGCCTTCGACCATGTAGCAGGCCAGCGTCCACGGGCT
>JAJZGE010000592.1 GCA_021798675.1 Pseudomonadota bacterium
CACCGGGTCGTCGTGCTTGCGCTCGAAGCGCAGGTCGCGGCTGGTGACGATGCCGACCAGCTTGCTGCCGTCGACCACCGGCACGCCGGAGATGTTGTGCGCGTGGGTGAGCCGCAGCACCTCGCGGATCGAGGTGTCCGGACCCACGGTGATCGGGCTGCGGATCACGCCCGCCTCGAACTTCTTCACCAGCCGCACTTCGGCGGCCTGCTGTTCGGCGGTCATGTTCTTGTGGATGATGCCGATACCGCCGTTCTGCGCCATGGTGATGGCGAGGCGCGCCTCGGTGACGGTATCCATCGCGGCGGAGACGATCGGGATGTTGAGACGCAGGTTGCGGGTGAACCGGGTGCTGGTGTCGACGTCGCGCGGCAGCACGACAGAGTGGCCCGGTACTAGGTAAACGTCGTCGTAGGTCAGGGCCTCGGCGAGGATGCGCATGCGAAAAGTCCCGCTGCAAAGAGGGAATTATACGCGCCCCGCCCGCACGCTCGCCAGATCCGCCGCGGTCGGGCTGTGCCGCTAGGGGGCCCGGCGCAGCGACAGCGCCTGCGCTTCGGCCGCTTCCAGGGTGTTCTCGATCAGGGTGGCGACCGTCATCGGGCCGACCCCACCGGGCACCGGCGTGATCCAGCTGGCCCGTTCGGCGGCCGCCGTGAAATCGACGTCGCCGACCAGCCGCCCGTCGTCGAGCCGGTTGATGCCGACATCGATCACCACGGCGTCGCGCTTGATCCACTCGCCCTTGACCAGCCCCGGCTTGCCCACCGCGACCACCAGGATGTCCGCCTGGCGCACGTAGCTTTCCAGGTCGCGGGTGAAACGGTGGCAGCATGTGGTGGTGCAGCCGGCGATCATCAGCTCCAGCACGAGCGGTCGCCCCACGTGGTTGGACACACCGACCACCACCGCGTGCTGGCCGCGCACCGGCCGGTCGGTGTGGCCGAGCAGGGTCATCACCCCCTTCGGTGTGCACGGCCGCAGGCCGAAGCGGCGCAGCGCCAGCCGCCCCACATTGACGGCCTGGAAGCCGTCCACGTCCTTGGCCGGATCGATGCGATCGACCAGCGCGTCCTCGTCGATGTGCGGCGGCAGCGGCGACTGCACCAGGATGCCGTGCACCTGCGGATCGGCGTTCAGCCGGTCGATCAGCGCGAACAAATCATCCTGCGTGGTGTCGGCTGGCAGATCGTGGCCGAACGAGCGGAAACCGACCTGCTGGCAAGCCTTGCGCTTGTTGCGCACGTATACCGACGAGGCGGGGTCGTTGCCCACCATCACCACCGCCAGGCCGGGTTCGGCGAGGCCTTGCCGCGCGCGTTCGGCGACGCGCTTGCCGACCCGCTCCAGCAGTTCCTGCGCAATGCGTTTGCCGTCGAGAATGCGTGCGCTCATCTTGATGCCTGCCGGGTCAGTCGCTCATTATCGCGGCTGGAACCCGGGCGTACAAACGCCATGACTGAGCCTTCAATCGCCACGCTGCCGCCCACGTTGGAACTCGGCGATGGCTGCCTGCGGCTGCGTCGGTGGCAGGACGACGATGCCGAGCGCCTGTTCGAGGCGGCGCGCGAGTCGGTGGCCAGCGTGGGCCGCTGGCTGCCCTGGTGCCATGCCGATTACCGGCGGCACGAGGCCGTCGCGTGGATCACCCGCTGCCGCGAGGGCTGGCACGCCGGTGAGCATGTCGCGCTGCCGATATTCGACGCGGCAGGCACCGAGTTGCTGGGCGCCGTCGGCCTGAACCAGTTCAACCGGGCGCATCGCAGCGCCAACCTGGGCTACTGGGTGCGCCAGTCGCGCCATGGGCAGGGCATCGCAACCGCTGCCTGCCGACTCGCTGCACGCTTCGGCTTCGAGCAACTGGGGCTCGTCCGCGTCGAGATCGTGGTGCTGCCGGATAACCACGCCAGCCGGCGCACGGCGGAAAAGCTGGGGGCGCAGTTCGAGGCACTCGCCCGGCAACGCCTGTGGATGGATGGCCAGCCGCACGATGCCGCCGTGTACGCGCTGATCCCGGCCGATCTGCCGGGGGCGCGCTGACTCAGACTTCGCTGCCGCAGGCGCGCGCGATATCCGCGTAGCCGCGGAAGGTTGCACCCGCGCCGCAGCCGGGGCAGTTCGGGTCGCGCGGCAGGCGGATCTCGCTGAAGCGCAGGTCGAGTGCATCGACCTGCAGCAGGCGTCCGACCACCGACTCGCCCAGCCCCAGGATCAGCTTCAGCGCCTCGGTGGCCTGCAGCAGGCCGACGATGCCCGGCAGCACGCCGAGCACGCCGGCCTCGCTGCAGTTGGGCGCCACCGCCGCACCGGGCGGCTCGGGGAACAAACAGCGATAGCACGGCGAGTCGTCGCGGCGCGGGTCGAACACGCTGAGCTGGCCGCTGAACCGCTCGACCGCGCCGTACACCATCGGCAGCCGCAACCGCTGCGTGGCAGCGGCCAGCAGATAGCGGGTGGCGAAATTGTCGGCGCCGTCGATCAGCAGATCGTGCCCCGCGAGCAGCCGCTCCACGTTGTCGGCCTGCAGACGCTCGCGGCGGGTCTCGATGCGGATGCGCGGGTTGAGCGCGAGCAGCGCGATGCACGCCGA
>JAJZGE010000593.1 GCA_021798675.1 Pseudomonadota bacterium
CGCTGGACGACCCCGCGCTGATGCGGCTGGGTCCGTTGCTGTCCGGCCACGCGCGGTTTGCGCAGGGCGCCAATGCCGGCTTCGTGCAGCGGCTCGATCGCACCCACCTGAAGCTGCGCGTGCACGAGCGCGGCGCCGGCTGGACGCAGGCCTGCGGCACCGGCGCCTGCGCCGCAATGGCGGTGCTGCACCAGCGTGGCGAGGTCGACGATCACGTGCAGGTGGCGCTGCCCGGCGGCACCCTCGCGATCGACTGGACCGGCCCCGGCCAGCCGCTGTGGATGAGCGGCCCGGCGACGTTCGTGTTCGAGGGCGTATGGGCGGTGGTCGGCGCCGGTTAGCCCCGCAGTTGAAGCGTGCGCGCGTCCATCGCACACTCCAGCCGGACGGCGTGCGTTTGCCGCGCGCCCCGCACCGGTTTCGAGGACATCCACGCATGACCGCCACCCTGCTCGATGACGCCACCCAGGCGCGCGTGGTTGCCGCCTACCTGAAGCGCCACCCGGAATTCCTCAGCGAGTATCCCGAGCTGGCCGCCAGGCTGACGATGCCGCGCGAACAGGGCCCGGTGTCGTCGCTGGCGGTGTATCAGCTGAACAGCCTGCGCGAGAAGAACGCCGAGCTCGAGCGCCAGCTGGCCGAGCTGATCTCGATCGCCGCCGAGAACGAGAAGCTGATGGAACGCGTGCATGCACTCACTGTGGCGCTGCTGCGCGCCAACACGCTGGAGGTGACCGCGCGCAGCGTGGTGGCCCGGCTCAGCGCGGATTTCCATACCGAGCAGGTGCGCCTGGTGCTGTTCGGCGAGCAGCCGCAGCTGCCGCGCGCCGAGTGGCTGCTGCAGGTGATCGGCCCGGAGGCGCTGCCGGAATTCACCGGGTTCCTGCAGCAGAACGAGCCGGTGGCGGGGCGCATTTCCGCCGAGAAGCTGGCTCGGCTGTTCGGTGCCCGCGCCGCCGAAGTGCGCTCGGTGGCGATGATGCGGCTGGGCGATGCCGGCATCCTGGCGATCGGCAGCGCCGACCCGAACCGCTTCCAGCCCGGCATGGGCACGCTGTTCCTGAAGATGATCTCGGCCACCATCACCGCCGCGCTGGCGCGCGCGCGGGATGTGTCCTGAGGCGCGGATGAGCCCCGCCGCCCAGGTCGAGCAGTGGCTGGGCAGGCTGGCCAATGAGCGCCACGCCTCGCCGCATACGCTGGCCGCCTATCGCCGCGATCTGGCCAAGCTGCTGAACTTCATGCAGACGCGCCAGCTGACCAGCTTCGCTGCGCTGGACGCCAACCTGATGCGCGCGTTTGTCGCCACCGCGCATCGCGGCGAACTGGCCAGCCCGGCGCTGGCACCGAAAAGCCTGCAGCGGCTGCTGTCCTCCTGCCGCAGCCTGTTTCGCCAGCTCGGCCGCGAGGGCGCGCTCGCGCACGACCCGCTGCTCGGCGTGCGCGGCCCGAAGGTGCGGCGCAAGCTGCCGCAGGTGCTGGACGTGGATGAGGCCGGCGCGCTGGTCGGCAGCGACAGCGGCGGCCGGCTGGCGCTGCGCGACCGCGCGATGCTGGAGCTGTTCTATTCCAGCGGGCTGCGCCTGTCCGAACTGGTCGGGCTGCGCTGGCAGGATCTGGATCTGCAGGGGGGTGAGGTGCGCGTGCTCGGCAAGGGCAGCAAGACCCGCGTGCTGCCGGTTGGCCGACATGCGCTCGCCGCGCTGCGCGCACTCGGCGCGGCGCAGGGCATGCGGGCGGAGAGCCCGATCTTCCGCGGTCGCGGCGGCGCGCCGATCCACCCGCGCACGGTGCAGCTGCGTCTGAAAACGCTGGCGCTGCAGCAGGGCATGCCGCGGCATGTCCACCCGCATCTGCTGCGCCACACCTTTGCCAGCCACATGCTGGAGTCCTCCGGCGACCTGCGCGCGGTACAGGAGCTGCTCGGCCACGCGGACATCGCCACCACGCAGATCTACACCCACCTGGATTTCCAGCACCTGGCCAAGGTGTACGACGCGGCGCATCCGCGCGCGCGGCGCAAACGCTGAGCGCGCCCGGCCGCTGCCAGCCGCACTGGCACATTGAAGCAGCCTCTCGCCGGCCCCACGTGTGAGGCTCACGAGCATTCATTGCGGAGTCTTCATGGAATCGTTTCACGCCACCACCATCGTCTGCGTGCGTCGCGAGGGCCGCGTGGTGATCGGCAGCGACGGTCAGGTCACCCTCGGCAACACCGTGATGAAGGCGAACGCGCGCAAGGTGCGCCGGCTCGGCAAGGGCAACGTGATCGGCGGCTTCGCCGGCGCCACCGCCGATGCGTTCACGCTGTTCGAGCTGTTCGAGCAGAAGCTCGACAAGCACGGCGGCAACCTCACCCGCGCCGCGGTGGAGATGGCCAAGGAGTGGCGCACCGATCGCCGCCTCGGCCGGCTGGAGGCGATGCTGGCGGTGGCCGACCAGGAGGCCTCGCTGCTGATTTCCGGCAACGGCGACGTGCTGGAGCCCGAACACGGCCTGATCGCGATAGGCTCCGGCGGCCCGTTCGCGCAGTCCGCCGCGCTGGCGCTGCTGGAAAATACCAACCTGGATGCGCGCACCATCGT
>JAJZGE010000594.1 GCA_021798675.1 Pseudomonadota bacterium
ATCAGTGCGGCATACAGCGGCAAGGCCAGCAGCAAGGCCAGCAGCAACAGCCCGCTGCGCCGCAACCACTGGCGCTTCACGCTGGCACCCGTCGCCGCTGCAGCCGCAGCTGCAGCACGCCCAGCCCGGTCACCAGCAGCATCAGCAGCAGCGACTGCACCGCGGCCGCGCCCTGATCGAAATTGCGGAAGGCATCCTCGTACAGCTTGTACACCAGCGTCTCGGTGGCGTGGTCGGGACCGCCCTGGGTCAGCACATCGATCAGGCCAAAGGTATCGAACAGCACGAAGCTCAGATCGGTCACCACCAGGAACAACGTGGTCGGCGCCAGCAGCGGCCAGATCACATCGCGCACCCGGCGCCAGCCGCGCGCACCGTCCAGCGCCGCGGCTTCGAGCAGCGACGGCGGCAACGACTGCAGCGCCGCGCCATAGAACAGAAAGTTGTAGGCCAGCAACTGCCACACCGTGGTGGCCAGCACCAATGCCTGTGCCTGCCCCGCCTGCAGCGCCGGATTCCAGTGCACGCCGGCGTGTTCCAGCAGCCCCGCGCCCAACCCCACCTGCGGCCGGAACAGGAACACCCACAGCGCCGCGCTGATCGCCGGTGCCAGCGCATACGGCCACAGGAACAACGTGCGGAACAGCGTGCGCCCCGAGCGCAGCCCCTCCACCGCCACCGCCAGCGCAAACCCGCCGGCCAGCGACAGTGCGCTGGTCAGCAGCGCATACGCCAGCGTCAGCAGCAGGGCGTGTCCGTATTCGGCGCTGCCAAGCGTGTGAGCAAAGTGCCGCAGCCCGACAAACTCCTCGCTCAGGCCGAATGCATCGCCCTGATAAAACGCATCGCGCAGCGCCCGCAGCGTCGGCCACAGGAAAAACACCGCGATCACCAGCAGCTGCGGTGCCAGCAGCAGCCACGGCAGCCATCTGCCGCGAAACCAGGTTCCCGGCAACCGTTCGCCGGCAGCTCGCGACCCGCCCATCAGCGTTCGCCGCCCGCCGTTTCACCGAAGCGCTGCAGCAGCCCGTCGCCTTGCTGCACGACCTGCCTGAGCGCCGCCGCCGGCGTCTGCTTGCCGGCCAGCACCGCCTCGAGCGCGTTGCGCTGGATCTGCCGCAACTGCGGCAGATAGCCCAGCCGCAAGCCGCGCGTCCACGCCAGCGGCGGCTTGTTCGACAGCTCCTGCACCGCCACCAGCGCGCCCGGATTCTGCCGGTAGTAACCGCTGGCCTGCAGCGCGTCGTAACCGCCGCGGGTCACCGGCACGTAGCCGGTCGCGCGCGCCCACTGCGCCTGCACCGGCGCGCTCATCAGGTAATGCAGGAACGCGGCGATGCCGGGCAGATGATCGGCCGGCACGCGCGCCATCACCCATAGCGAAGCGCCGCCAGTGAGGCTGTTCTGCGGCGCACCCGGCACGCTGGCGGCATGCGGCATCGGCGCAATGCCCCAGGGGAAACGCGCGCCGCCCGCGATCGCCGCCATCGAGGAGGAGCTGTCCAGGTACATCGCGCAGGTCTGGTTGATGAACAGTGGCAGCGCGTTGCTTTCCGGACCGCCGTAGCGGAACACCCCGCTGCGCGACCACGCCGCCAGGTCGCCCAGATGCTTCTGGAAAGCCGGCGCCTGCAGCAGCAGATGCACGCCCTGGAAGCTCTGGTAGCCGTTGTCCGCGCTGGCATACGGCAGGCCGTTCCAGGCCGCGAACTGCTCGAACTGGATCCACTCCGGCCAGCCCGTGCTGAAACCGCATGTCGCGCCTGTGGCCAGCAGCCGGGTGCCCGCCGCGCCCATCTGCGCCCAGCTGGTCGGCGGCGTCACGCCGGCGCGTGCCAGCATGGCCTTGTTGTAATACAGCACCGGCGTGGATGCGTTGAACGGCAGCGACAGCAGGCGGCCCTGCGCATCGGCGTAATAGCTGGCGGCCGCCGGAATGAACAGGCCGGTGGCGAACGGTTGCTTCTGCTGCTGCATCAGCGCATACACCGGCACGGTGGCGCCGCGCGCGCTCATCATCGTGGCGGTGCCGACATCGAATACCTGCACGATGTCCGGCGGCGTGCCGGCGCGGAACGCGGCGATCGCCGCCAGCATGGTCTGGTCGTAGCTGCCGCGGTTGACCGCGATGACCTGGTAGCGATCCTGGCTGGCGTTGAAGCCGTCCACCAGATGCTGCACTTCCACCCCCAGTTCGCCGCTCATGGCGTGCCAGAACTGGATCGGCACGCGCGCCGCGTGGACGGGCACGGCCAGCGTGATGGCGGCCAGCCACAGGCCCGCGCGGGTGAAGCGTCGCATGGCGATGCGAAACGTCATGATTTAAAAGCCCCGGTCGATGACACTACGGCGTCAGGCTAGTCAGCCTGTGTGACAAGTTGACGACGCGGCGGCGATGGCCAACGCCGCGTTGCCGCCAAACTGCAACATGCATTGACCAGCATGGCCGTCTGCCATTCCTTATCGCATTGAGGTTGCCCATGTCCCGTGCTGCCCCGCATCCACCGCGCCTGCTGGCCGCCCTCCTGCTGGCCAGCCTGGCGCTGGCGCCCGCGCTCGCCACCGGCCCGGCCCCCGCCGAG
>JAJZGE010000595.1 GCA_021798675.1 Pseudomonadota bacterium
GCGCGGCCGTAGCGCAGCTCCAGGTAACGGTGCATCAGTTCGAGCAGGCGCTCGCGCTGGGCGGGCAAGGCAGCTGCTGCACGCTGCAGATAGTCGCGAGGACCCTCGCCGGTTTGCCGCACCACACCCAGCCGGGCCAGCTTGCGTTCGAGTTGGCGCAGTGCGGCGCGCACGGCGTCTTCCGGTTCGCGCCGCCGCCATACCCAGGCGAGGCCGATCAGCATGGCCAGCGTGCAGGACGCGGCAAGCAGCAGCGCCAGCGTCGAGGTGTCCGTCCGGTCGATGCCGAACGGCCTCAGCAGGCCGCGCTGGCGCAGGGCGTTGAAGCCGTTGACGCCCTGGTTCCACCAGCGGTTGACGATGTCCCAGTGGTTGCGCAGCGATTGCAGCCAACCCACCTGGTACCACGGCAACTGGCCGCCCGGCGCTGCGGCGGCGGCGCCGAGGCTGATGCGCTGCGGACGTACCGCGGCGGTGGGGTCGACGCGTACCCAGCCCTTGCCGGCCAGCCACACTTCGCTCCATGCATGCGCGTCGGAATTGCGTACCAGCAGGTAGTGCCCGATCGCGTTCCAGTAGCCGCCCTGGTAACCGGTGACCACCCGGGCCGGAATGCCGGCGGCGCGCATCAGCACGGTGAAGGCCGAGGCGTAGTGCTCGCAGAAGCCCTCGCGCGTATCGAACAGGAAATCGTCCATGGCGTTCCTGCCCAGCGGCGCGGGCGCCAGCGTGTAGCGGAAGCCGCCGTCGTGGAACAGCGCGAGCGCCGCCCGCACGATGGCGGCATCGTCGTTGCCGTATTGCCTGCGCCACGACTGGCCCAGCGACAGCGTGCGCGGGTTGAAACCGGCGGGCAGTTGCAGCCAGCGCGCGTGGTGGCGACCGAGCTGTGGCTCCAGCCGGTAGGCGGTGGCGGAACTCACCGTGTAGTCGCGCAGCTTGTCCACCGGCTTGTCGGCGATCACCACGCGGTCGCGGCGCAGGCTGGCGCCCGGCGGCGCGGCCAGCGGCATGTCCAGCGTGGGCAGCACGCGCTGTCGCGTCGGTTCCAGGCTGATCCGGTAGCGGATGCCGCCAGCGGCCTCGATCGGTGCCGGCGGCTGGTTGGACACGTCGCGATACGTCCAGCTTGCGCCGTCGTAATGGCTCATCACGTAGGCGCGGAAATAGCGCAGGCCAGGCGGTGGCGGCGGGCCGTCGAAGCTCACGCGAAGCGCGGGGCTGTCGTCGACCAGCAACTGGGTGAAGCCGGCTGGCGTCATGCTGTCGGCAAGGCCGCTGCGTTGTTGGTCGACGTTCGGTGCGCCCCACAACGGCGAGCTGAGTCGCGGCACCAGCAGGAAGGCCAGCACGGCCAATGGCAGCGCGACGGCAAGCAGGCCCATGCCGGGCAGCCATTCGCGCCATAGCGCGGCAGGTGCCCTGCGCCCCGGCTCCAGCGAGCGTAGCGCCGCCAGCGGCGGCAGCAGGCCCAGCGCCACTGCCAGCGTGGCGACGAGGCTCTGGTCGAACAGCAGTGCGGCCATCAGGGTGAAGCAGGCGAAGCCCATGCCCACGCGCGCGTCGCGCGGGGTCTCGGTTTCCAGCAGCTTCAGTACCAGCAGGCCTGCGGCCAGCGCGGTGCCTGGCACCAGCCCGAACACGTTACCGTAGCGTGCGACCACGGCCAGTACCAGCAGCGCGAGCAGCGGCAGTTTCAGCCACGCGGCTACACGGGTCCGTTGGTACCGGCGCAGCCACCAGCGCAGGCCGATGGCCAGCAGCAGGGGCGCGCCGAGCCACCACGGCAAATGCGGCGCTTGCAGCACGAGCGCCATGGCGAAGGCGAGTGCAGCGAGGTCGAAGCTGCGCGTGTCCAGCGGCTGGGCGTCGGCCTTCATGGCAGCACCGCCAGCGCGCCCATGCAGCGCGCGTAATGTACTGGGCCGCTGCCGACCTCGATGCGTTCGCCTGGCAGTTGCAGGCTGTAACGGCGGCCTTGTGCCTCCGCCTCGCCCAGCCAGCGCGCCAGCCGGGCGATGCGCGCCTCGCGGTCCAGCGAGCGCAGTGCATGCCAATCCAGCGACCAGGTTTCGCGCGGCTCGGGTCGGTCGAAATCCTTGACCAGCAGGTCGTGGTGGCGTGCGCTGGCTTTCCATGCGATGTGGCGCGGCGCGTCGCCGCGGCGGTAGTCGCGCAGCGCGGCCAGTTCCTCGCCCGGTTGCGGGCGCAGGCGTTCCTGCCCATCGGCCGGCAGCACGGGGGGCGGCCCGGCCTGCTCAGGACGTGGCCATACCAGCACCGATTGCTGCGGATGCAGCCAGCTCCACGCACGGAACATTCCCAGCGGCCAGGTACTCCAGACGCGTATCCGCGGCAGGGCCTGCCAGCCGCGACGCGTGGTGGGCAGCTGCAAGTGCAGCTCGGTGGTGCCATTGACCGCGAACGCCCGGGTCTCGCCCATGCAGTCCAGCCGTACGGCTTCGCGCAGGCGCGAGGCGGAGAAATCCAGCGTCAGCCGCAACGCTTCGCCGGCGACGGCGTGGTCGGCACGGATGTCCGACAGGCGCAGCCCGTCCAGCGTGCGGAAGGCAAGCA
>JAJZGE010000596.1 GCA_021798675.1 Pseudomonadota bacterium
CGAGTCGTCGCCCAGCATCGCCTTGCGCACGATAGCGATGGGCGCGAAGCCCTGCTGCATGAAGGCGTTGTGGAAGCGTTCGAGGTTGAAGTCCTTGCCCTGCTTCTTCTCGACGTCGGCGCGCAGCTTGAGAATCTCCAGCTTGCCCAGCGTGTAGTAGAGGTAGGTGGGGTCGGCGGTGCCGCGCTTGGTTTCCACCTCGCCCACCGCACGCGACTGGTAGCCCTGCCCGACGAAGAAATCCACCGCCTGCGCCATGGTCATCTGACCGGTGTGCAGCTTGATGCCGACGATGAAGCGCGCGTTGCGCAGCAGCGCGTCCTGCAGCTGGCCGAGGCGCAGCAGCAGTTGCTGGCGACGGTCGTGCGGGTAGAGGTACTGCGCCAGTCCCTCGTCCAGCATCATCTGCTCGCTGTAGTGCGCCCAGCCTTCCACGTTGGTGTTGGCGCCGAGCAGCTTGCGCACGCGGTCGTGCAGGCGGTGCATCCACAGGAACTGGATGTAGTGGCCGGGGTAGGCCTCGTGCGTGGCCACGCTGTTGATTACCGGGTAGCTGAATTGCGCCATGAATTCGTCGGTGCGCTGCTTGCTCCACGACGGATCGGGCAGGGTGACGTTGAGGTAGGCCTCCTTCGCCACGGTCTCGTAGGGCCCGGGCGTGTCCATCGAGGCGAAGGTGGTGGCGCGCATGAACGGCGGCGTTTCCTCCACGGTCGGCCGCACGTCCGACGGCACCGAGATGATGTGCCGCTGCCTGATGAAATCGACCAGCTTGTCGAGGCTGCCGCGGAACACGGCCAGCAGCTGGTTTGGCGCCGGGTGGTCGGCGGCGAGCTCGGCCAACACCTGCTGCGGCGTCTTGCTCGGGTCGAGTTCGTGCGCCACCCTGGCGAACTGCTGCTGGTTCGCGCGCATGTCCGCGGTGTCGATGGCGATCAGCCGGTCGAGCGGCAGGGTGACCATCTCGTCGTACTTCAGCTTGTCGCGATAGGCCTGCGCGCCGATACGGAAGTCGCCGTGCGAGCGCGGCAGCAGGTCGGCCTGCAGCCAGTGCTGGTAATCCTGCAGCGCCTTGACCACCGCGCCGTTGCTGGCGGCGAACTGCTGCTTGAGGTTCGCGTCGGTGACGTCGGCGAAGGCCGAGGGCACGTCGTGCTGGAAGAAGCTCACCAGTCCGGGCAACTGTTCCAGCGCGATCTGCGTGTAGATCTTCGGCGGGTCGTCGAGGTTCTGGCGTGCATCGGCCAGTGCGGCCGGCATCTGCTTTTCGCGGGCGATCAGCGCACGCAGCCGCGTCTCGGGCGAGGCGAACTTGCGCTCCATCAGGGTGAACGCGCTGCTGGCGATGCCGCTGGAATAGTTGTCGGGATTCTTCTGCCAGGGCCGTATCGTCTGCAGCGTGAGCAGGGTGCTGCGGATATTGTTGAGCACCAGCGTGCGGTCGCCCTGCACGTATTCGCTGAGCGTGTTCGGGTCGACGGCGGATACGCGCGCTTCCCATTGCTGCAGCGCCTTGACGTTGGCCTCCACGCCGGCGCGCGAGTAGTCCTCGAGCTGGCCGTCCCAGGCGTGGAAGCCGTCCGAGGTGGCGGTGCTGGGGTTGGTCGGGAAGTAGTAGGTGTCGAAGTACCGATCGGCGAGGCGGGTGAAGGCCTGGTCGGCCGCCGTGGTGACGGTGGGGGCGGGCTGCGCGGCAAGGGCGACGCCGCCAAGCGGCACGGCGAAGGCGATGGCGCAGGCGATCCGGCGGAGCGGTTTCATCGAGGGTTCCCCGTGGCGTGATGGGCCGCATCCGCTGGGGCGATGCGGCAGCACGGGAAGCCTAGCGCAGCAGGCGGCCTGGCGCAGCGCGGAGCTACAGGCGGGCGGCCAGCTCCCGCGCCGTCGCCTCGGGACCGAAGTTGCCGTAGGCGGCGATCGCGTGGTTGCCGGCTCCGTAGGGGCCCCATTCCTCGGCGTGCGTGGTGGTGAAGATGCCCAGCGTGGGCGCACCGGAAGCGGACGCCAGGTGCATGATGCCGCAGTCGAGGCTGAAGTAGCCATCGAGGTTGGCGAGCACGCCGCCGAGCTGGCGCAGGTCGCTGGAAAAGTAGCTCGGGTAGCGTGAGCCCAACATCGAACGGCCGGTCATCGGCACGATCTCCAGCAGGCGGCAGTCGGGGCGCAACTGTTCCAGCGTGGCCAGCAGCGGGTTCCACCAGTCCGGGCCAAGGAACTTGGGGCCGGTGGCGTTGGCGAACACGCCGATGACCTTGCGCTGCGCCGGATCGGCAGGCGACGCGGCAAGGACGCGATCCAGCAGGCGCCGGCCCTGCGCGCGTTCGGCAGCGTCGAGACGCAGGTCGGGCGCGGGGTAGGCGCGTTCGGTATCGGCGCCCAGGGCCTTGCGCAGCAGATAGACCGGTCGCTGCCCCTTGCTCTGCACGTGCTCGGGCACGTCCACCGCGTGGGTCACGCTGCCGTGCTTCTTCGCACCGCGGAAGCCCAGCGTCCAGCGGGCGCGAGCCTTCAGCAGCAGCAGGCGGCCGGTCTGCGATTGCGGATCCACGTCGATGGCAAGGTCGTAATGCGCCT
>JAJZGE010000597.1 GCA_021798675.1 Pseudomonadota bacterium
CCTGCCGTCTCGGCGTCACCACCGTCACCGCCGATCGCGAGGGTGAAGTGCTGCGCGAGCGGGCGGTGCCCGCGCTGGACGATGTCGCCATCGAGGCGGCGCTGGCGCCGCTGCGCGGTCGCATCGTGCAGGTGCCGCCGGCCTACTCGGCGCTCAAGCAGGGCGGCGAGCGGCTGTACCTCAAGGCGCGTCGCGGCGAGGTCGTGGAAGCGCCGCCGCGCGAGGTCGAGGTCCACCGGCTGGAGCTGTTGTCGCGTACGGCGGATACCCTGGTGCTCGAGGTGGAGTGCGGATCGGGTACCTACATACGTTCGCTGGCCGTGGACCTGGGCGAGGCGCTGGGCTGCGGCGCCCACCTCACCGCCTTGCGGCGGGAGTGGGTGGAGCCGTTCCGCGCGCCGCGCATGGTCACCCTGGCCGAACTGGAGCAGGCGGCCGGGCAGGGCGACGAGGTTCTGCTGGCGTGGCTGCTGCCGGTGGCGGCGGGGTTGGCCGACTGGCCCAGGCTGCAGCTCGACGAGGCGCAGAGCCAGGCCATCGCCCGCGGCCAGCCGATCGTGGTGGCCGGGGCCCGCGGACCGCATGCCGCGTTCGCCGGCGACGGCGCCCTGCTGGCCTTGCTGGAGTTGGACGCGGACGGACGCAGCCGCATCCTGCGGGGCTTCAACCTGCCGCCGCCGTGAAGTCCGGGCGCTCCCCATCACCCTTGTTGACAAGACTGCTCAGCCGCTAGAATAAGCAGGTTATTCCGACACTTTCATCCCATAGGCGAAGCTTTCGTTTGCGTCATCCCGATGGCGCAAACGCAAGCTTCGCATCGCCTTTTCAAGGAAACAGGTATCACCATGTCGCTTACCGCAGAACAGACCGGCAAGATCATCGCTGACTTCGGCCGCGTGCCGAACGACACCGGCTCCACCGAAGTGCAGGTGGCGCTGCTGTCCGCCCGTATCGATCACCTCACCGACCATTTCAAGTCGCACAAGCAGGATCACCACTCCCGCCGCGGCCTGCTGAAGCTGGTGAACCGCCGCAAGAGCCTGCTGGCCTACCTCAAGGACCACGACCTGGCTCGTTACCAGAGCCTGATCGAGCGCCTCGGCCTGCGGAGGTAACTTTTGCGTTCGTGCTGAACGCGAGAGTCCAAAGGGCGGCCGTCCCTGGCCGCACTCTCCAAAGGTTCTGCGTTCGCCCGTGAACGCAAAGATCAAGAGGCGGCCATCCTTGGCCGCCCTCTTCAAGAGGGCAGGAAATCAACATGGCGAAAGTAACCAAGTCATTCCAGTACGGTAATCACGAAGTCACGCTGGAGACGGGCGAAATCGCCCGCCAGGCGTCCGGTGCGGTCATGGTCAGCATGGGCGGCACCGTCGTCCTGGTTACCGCGGTGGCTGCGGCCAAGGCGAAGGAAGGGCAGGACTTCTTCCCGCTCACCGTCGACTACGTCGAGAAGTTCTACTCGGCCGGCCGCATCCCGGGCGGCTTCTTCAAGCGCGAGGGCCGTCCGACCGAGAAGGAGACGCTCACCTCGCGCCTGATCGACCGTCCGGTGCGTCCGCTGTTTCCGGAAGAGTTCAAGAACGAAGTGCAGGTCATCGCGCAGGTCGTCTCGCTGAACCCCGAGATCGACGGCGACATCCCTGCACTGCTCGGTGCCTCCGCCGCGCTCAGCCTTGCCGGCATTCCGTTCAAGGGCCCGATCGGCGCGGCCCGCGTCGGCTATGCCAATGGCCAGTACCTGTTGAACCCCACCGCCACCGAACTGGCCGGCTCCAAGCTGGACCTGGTCGTCGCCGGTACCGCCGGTGCGGTGCTGATGGTGGAGTCCGAGGCGGAGCTGCTGTCCGAGGACGTGATGCTCGGCGCGGTGATGTTCGGCCACCAGCAGATGCAGGTCGCGATCCGCGCGATCGCCGAGCTGGCCACCGAGGCCAGCCGTCCGTCGATGGACTGGCAGGCGCCGGCGCGCAACGAATCGCTGGTCGCCGCGGTCAAGGGCGCGGTCGGCGACAAGCTGGAAGCTGCCTTCCAGGTGCGCGACAAGCTGCAGCGCCGCGACGCGATCGCCGCGATCAAGGCCGACGTGCTGGAGTCGCTGAAGGCGGACGCCGAGGCGAAGGGTTGGGACAAGGCCGAACTCGCGAAGGAATTCGGTGAGCTCGAGTACCGCACCCTGCGCGACAGCGTGCTGAAGACCAAGGTGCGCATCGACGGCCGCCAGCTCGACGACGTGCGCGCGATCACCGCCCGTGTCGGCGTGCTGCCGCGTACCCACGGCTCGGCGCTGTTCACCCGTGGCGAGACGCAGGCGCTGGTGGTGGTCACCCTGGGCACCACGCGCGACGCGCAGATCATCGACGCGCCGGCCGGCGAGTCGAAGGATCCGTTCCTGTTCCACTACAACTTCCCGCCGTTCTCGGTGGGCGAGGCCGGTCGCTTCGGCGCACCGAAGCGTCGCGAGATCGGCCACGGCCGCCTCGCCAAGCGCGGCGTGCAGGCGGTGAAGCCGTCGATGGAAGAGTTCCCCTACGTGCTGCGCGTGGTCTCGGAGATCACCGAGTCCAACGGCTCC
>JAJZGE010000598.1 GCA_021798675.1 Pseudomonadota bacterium
GTCGATGTCGTCGTCGACTTCCGGCGATACGAACACGCTGGTGAAGCTGGTATGGCGGCGGTTGTCGGAGTCGAACGGGCTCTTGCGCACCAGGCGGTGCACGCCGATCTCTGTCTTCAGCCAGCCGTAGGCGTAGTCGCCCTCGACGCGGAAGGTGGCCGATTTGATGCCCGCCACTTCGCCGCCGGAGACTTCCAGCAGCTCGGTCTTCCAGCCGCGCGACTCGGCCCAGCGCAGGTACATGCGCAGCAGCATCTCGGCCCAGTCCTGCGCCTCGGTGCCGCCGGCGCCGGCCTGGATGTCGACGAAGGCGTTGGCCGAGTCCATCTTGCCGGAGAACATGCGCTGGAATTCAAGCTTGCCCACACGGGCTTCGAGCTTGGCCACGTCGTCGGCGACTGAGGCGACGGTTTCCTCGTCGCCGTCGGCGGCGGCCATCTCCAGCAGCTCCTTGGCATCGGACAAACCCGCAGTGAGCTCGTCGATGCCGGTGACCACGGTGTCCAGGCGGGCGCGTTCGCGGCCCAGCTCCTGCGCACGCGGCGGATCGTCCCAGACGTTCGGGCTCTCCAGCTCGCGGCTTACTTCTTCGAGGCGCTCACGCTTGGTGGCGTAGTCAAAGATACCCCCTAAGCGACTCGACGCGGGCCGTGAGGTCCGCGATCTGCGCGAGGATCGGATTGGTCTCGATCATGGTTGAACCGGATGTCCAAAGTTGGCCGCCCATGGTACCAGAGGCACCCATGGGCGCGCGGATCGCATCGCCCCAAATCCGGCGAAACGTCAGGCGAGCGCCTTCTCGTGCACCCCGCGCACGGCCCGGCCCGAAGGATCGGCCATCGCCGCGAACGCCGGGTCCCACGCCAGCGCGGCCGGCGACGAACAGGCAATCGACTTGCCGCCCGGCACCGTGGCGGCGCAGGCCTCGCCCGGATAGAACTGCTCGAAGATGCGCCGGTAGGAATACGCCTCCTTGGTGGCCGGGGTGTTGAACGGGAAGCGTGCGGCCGCCGCGGCGAACTCGCGGTCGCTGACCATCTGTTCGGCGTGCGCCTTCAGGCCATCGATCCAGCCGTAGCCCACGCCGTCGCTGAACTGCTCCTTCTGGCGCCACAGGATTTCCTTGGGCAAGGCGCCGTCGAAGGCTGCGCGCAGCACGTGCTTCTCGATTCTGCCGTTCCCCGCCATCTTGTGCGCGGCGTCCATGCCCATCGCCACGTCGATGAATTCGAGGTCGAGGAACGGCACGCGTGCCTCCACGCCCCAGGCCATCATCGCCTTGTTCGCGCGCAGGCAGTCGTAGCTGTGCAACGCGTCGAGCTTGCGCACGGTTTCCTCGTGGAAGGCTTCCGCCGACGGCGCCTTGTGGAAGTACAGGTAGCCGCCGAAGAGTTCGTCGGAACCTTCGCCGGAGAGCACCATCTTCACGCCCATCGCCTTGATCCGGCGGGCCAGCAGGTACATCGGCGTGGCGGCACGGATGGTGGTGACGTCGTAGGTCTCCAGGTGGCGGATCACTTCCGGCACGGCGTCCAGTCCTTCCCAGAAGGTGTAGACGAAGCCGTGGTGCACGGTGCCCAGCGCGTCGGCGGCGACCTGCGCGGCGGCGAGGTCCGGCGAGCCTTCCAGGCCGATCGCGAAGGAATGCAGGCGCGGCCACCATGCCTCGCTCCTGTCGTTGTCCTCGATGCGCTCGCGGGCGAACTTCGCTGCACAGGCGGCGACCAGCGAGGAATCCAGCCCGCCGGAAAGCAGCACCCCGTAGGGCACGTCGGTCATCAGCTGCCGATGCACCGCCTGCTCGAAGGCCTCGCGCAACTCGGCCGGCGGCACCTCGCGGCCGCGGGTGGTGGCATGCTCGCGCCAGTCCTTGTGGTAGTAGCGGCGCAGCTCGCCGCTGGCGCTGTCGTACACGTGGCCCGGCGGGAACGTCGCCACGTCGGCGCACACACCGATCAGTGCCTTCATCTCGGAGGCAACGCACAGGCGCCCCTGCTCGTCGTGCCCCCAGTACAAGGGGCACACGCCGATGGGGTCGCGCGCGATGAGATAACGCTGCGCCGCGCCGTCCCACAGTGCAAAGGCGAAGATGCCGTTGAGCCTGGGCACGAAGTCGGCACCCTGTCCTCGGTACAGCGCGTTGATCACCTCGCAATCCGAACCCGTGGTGAAGTCGTAGTCGCTGGCGTCACGCAACTCGCGGTGGTTGTAGATCTCGCCGTTCACCGCCAGCGCCAGCGCCCCGTCGCGCGAACGTAACGGCTGCGCGCCCGACGCCGGGTCGACGATGGCCAGCCGCTCGTGCACCAGGATCACGCCGGCATCCACAAATACGCCGCTCCAGTCCGGGCCTCGATGGCGCTGGCGCTGCGACAGTTCCAGCGCCTGCCGGCGCAAGGCAGCGAGGTCGTCGCCCGGCTGCAGGTCGAACATTCCGAAAATCGAGCACATGGTGGGCATTCCTCGTTCGTTGTTGGTGAAGCCATATTTGAGAGTCGGCCACGGATGGCCGGCCTTGTTTTGCGTGGATGGAGCCACGCCATGGTTCATGCACGGCCACGGATGGCCGG
>JAJZGE010000599.1 GCA_021798675.1 Pseudomonadota bacterium
CGGAGGACATCACGCTGGTGGCGGGCGGCGTGATCGCCGGGCTCGGCTACGCCAACGTGCATGCGATGTTCGCGCTGGCGATGTTCGGCGTGCTGCTGGGCGACTGCGCGATCTTCCTGCTCGGCCACCACTACGGCGCGCGCATGCTGAAATGGCGGCTGGTGGCGCGCGTGCTGACGCCGTCACGCTATGCCATGGTGCAGGAAAAGTTTGTCCGCTATGGCAACCGCATGCTGTTCGTCGCACGCTTCCTGCCCGGCATGCGCACCACCGTCTACATCACCGCGGGCACCAGCCACCGGGTGTCGTTCCTGCGCTTCCTGCTGATCGACGGGCTGGCCGCGCTGATCAGCGTGCCGTTCTGGGTCTACCTGGGCTACTTCGGTGCGGACAACCACGCCTGGCTGGAGAAATGGGTGCGCCGCGGCCAGGGCAGCCTGTGGGCGCTGGTCGGCCTGCTGCTGCTGACCCTGCTGGTGCTGTGGTGGCGCCATCGCCGCCCGGCGTGCCGCTCCACCGACGTGGAATGACGTCGCGCAGCGGCGCCACCAGTGTCACAGCCAGCGGCCGTAGCGACGGATGTACACCAGCTTGACCAGCTGCGTCAGCACCGCATAGGTCAGCACGGTCAGCGCGATCCAGCCGAAGAACGCCGCCGGCAGCGTGGTCATGCCGATCTTGGCACCGATCCCGGTATAGGGCACCAGCAGGCCGATCAGGATGATCGCGGTGGTCAGCGCCAGCACCGGCGCGGCCGCCACACTCTGCAGGAAGGGAATCCGCCGCGTGCGGATCATGTGCACGATCAGCGTCTGCGTCAGCAGGCTCTCGATGAACCAGCCGGACTGGAACAGCGACTGGTGCGCGCTGGAGTTGGCGCCGAACACGTACCACAGGAGCGCAAACGTGGTGATGTCGAAGATCGAGCTGACCGGGCCGATCCACACCATGAAGCGGCCGATGTCGCCGGCATCCCACTTGCGCGGCTTGCGCAGGTACTCCTCGTCCATGCGGTCGAACGGAATCGACAGCTGCGAGATGTCGTACAGCAGGTTGAGCACCAGGATCTGCAGCGGCAGCAGCGGCAGGAACGGCAGGAACACGCTGGCCACCAGCATGCTGAACACGTTGCCGAAGTTGGAGCTGGCGGTCATCTTGATGTACTTGATGATGTTGCCGAAGGTGATCCGCCCCTCGATCACACCCTCCTCCAGCACCATCAGGTTCTTTTCCAGCAGGATGATGTCGGCCGACTCCTTGGCGATGTCGGTGGCTGTGTCCACCGAGATGCCGACATCGGCGTCGTGCAGCGCCGGCGCGTCGTTGATGCCGTCGCCCAGAAAGCCCACCGTGTGACCTAGCCGCTGCAGCGAGCGCACCACCCGCGCCTTCTGCAGCGGCGACATCTTGGCGAACACGGTGACGCGCGCCACCAGGGCGTCCAGCGCAGCGTCATCGAGCTGCTCGATCTCGCGGCCCTGCACCGAATGGGTGACGTCCAGCCCGACCTCGCGGCAGATCTTGCGCGTCACCGCCTCGTTGTCGCCGGTGATCACCTTGACCTCGACACCGTGATGGTTCAGCGCGCGGATCGCGGTGGCGGCCGAGTCCTTCGGCGGATCGAGAAACGCCAGGCAGCCGACCGCGATCAGGCCGCTCTCGTCGGCCACGCTGTACGGACGCGGGTGCTCCGGCTCGCGCCGCATCGCCACCACCAGCACGCGCAGGCCGTCCTCGTTGAGCCGGTGCGTCATGGCCTTGATCTCGCGACGGCGCGCGTCGGTCATCGGCTCGATCACGTCGCCGGTGCGGGCGAACGCGCAGGTCGAAAGCATTTCCTCGACCGCGCCCTTGCAGATCAGCAGGTGCTCGCCGTTGTCGTCGGTGACCACCACCGACATGCGCCGGCGCTGGAAGTCGAACGGGATCTCGTCGACCACGCGGTAGCGCATCGCCGCCGATTCCAGGTTGCGATGCTCCAGCACCGCCTTGTCCATCAGGTTTTTCAGGCCGGTCTGGAAGCGGCTGTTGAGGTAGCCGTATTCCAGCGCCTCGTCGGACTCCTCGCCGTCGAGGTCGAGATGCCGCTCAAGCACGATCTTGTCCAGCGTCAGCGTGCCGGTCTTGTCGGTGCACAGCACGTCCATCGCGCCGAAATTCTGGATCGCGTTGAGCCGCTTCACCACCACCTTGCGCTTGGACATCGCCAGCGCGCCCTTGGCCAGGTTGGCGGTGACGATCAGCGGCAGCATCTCCGGCGTCAGCCCCACCGCCACCGACAGCGCGAACAGGAACGCCTCGAGCCAGTCGTGCTTGCCGAAGCCCTGGATCAGGAACACCACCGGCACCATCACCGCCATGAAGCGGATCAGCAGCCAGCTGACGCTGTTGACGCCGCGATCGAAGCTGGTCTGCACGCGCTGGCCGGACATGCTGTGCGCCAGCGAGCCGAGATAGCTGCGCGCGCCGGCTGCCACCACCACGGCGCTGGCGGTGCCACTGACCACGTTGGTGCCCATGTAGCACACGGTGGGCAGCTCGAGCGGGTTGTCGTACGTGTGCGCTTG
>JAJZGE010000013.1 GCA_021798675.1 Pseudomonadota bacterium
ACCGAGATAGCATGCAGTGGGGTCGACCTCGGCCAGCCGCTCCGGCGCGCCGTCGACAATGAACGCACGCGTCACTTCCAGCCGGCCCAGCTGCTGCAGCTCACGGAACAGGCGCAGCGGGTCGTTGCCGGTCTGCAGCAGGTGCGGCAACGCGGTGAAAACGATCTCCCAGCCGCTGACTGTGGCGGCGGCCAGCCTTTCAGGCATGACCTCCGTCGCGGCTTCCCCACTGACCAGCCGCACCAGCTCGGCACGCAGATCTTCGCTTGCGGCATCGACCACCGGCTGCCCGCTGCTGGAGCGGTCGAGCATGACCCGCAGGCAATCGACCGAGCGCAGCAGCAGGTCGGTCAGTTCCGCATCCACCGGACGACGCCCGCTGCGCACTTCCTCCAGCAGCGATTCGGCGACATGGGTGAACGCGGCCACGTCGGTGAAACCGAACGTGGCCGCGCCACCCTTGATGGAATGCGCCGCGCGGAAAATCGTGTGCACCAGCTCGCTGTCGTCTGAACCGGCATCCAGCGCCAGCAGCGCCGCTTCCATCGCATCAAGTCCTTCCCGGCTCTCATCGAAAAAGGTCTTGTGGAACTGGGACAGGTCGACCACGCTCATGACAGATCTCAGCCCAGCACGCGCTTGACGGTGGCCAGCAGCTGCTCCGGATCGAACGGCTTGACCAGCCAGCCGGTGGCGCCGGCTGCCTTGCCCTCCATCTTTTTCTCGGTATGCGATTCGGTGGTCAGCATCAGGATCGGCACGCCACGGTAGGCGTCCATCGCGCGCAACTCGCGCACCATGCTGATGCCGTCCATCACCGGCATGTTGACATCGGCAAGCACCAGATCGAAGGTGCCTCCGCGAGCCACGTCCAGCGCCAGCTGGCCGTTTTCGGCCTCGGTCACCGCATGCCCGGCACCGCGCAGGGTGAAGGCCACCATGCCGCGCATGGAAGCCGAATCGTCTACCGCAAGAATATTTGCCATGTTGCTACCCCAAGTCAGGCCAACGCTGCGGCTGGCAATTCCAGTATCTGCGTCAGGCCCAGCAGGCCCGCCGCCTCATTCAGAGCATCGCTCGCACCACACCAGCTCAACGTGCCGCCACGCGCCTTCACCTCACGCTGAAACAGCGTCAGCAACTGCAAGGCGGCGGTGTCGGCGCGTTCCACCGCACGACCGTCCAGCACGATGCCGTCGGTCTCCAGCGCATCCAGCAGCGCCTGCTTCAGGGCGACCTGCGCGCCGATGCGGCAATCGGCCGGTAACACCAGCGCGGCCGGCGCTGCGGTCACGTCGACCGCCGGTTCGGGCACCGCCGCGGTCTGCACCGGCTCCGTTGTTACCGCTGACGGCATGCTGCCGGCACCTCGTCGTTTCACCGCGTTTTTACCCGCCATGCCACCACTCCGCTCTCGCCATCTGTGCTCGCAACGGATGTATCGACCGACACGGCGATCGCTTGAGGGGTGTTCCTGACGCATGCCGCAGGCACGCCGACGGGCGTTGGCGATCCCGTAGCAGGCATCGCGATGGACAGCTGTCGAACGCGCGCTCAAGTTTGTCCGCGTGCAGCCGATGTGTCATGAGGACGAGCCCATTCAGACATCACCAAGCGAGCCAGCGCAGGCCTACCCTTGATCATCCAACCCACCAGCCTCGCTGCCCTCACCTGGGCCGGCGCCGCCGCAGGCAGCACCGCGCAGAGCTGGCGTATCGGCAGCGTGCTGTCGGCGCGGCCGCTGGGGGTGAGCCCGCTGGGACTGCTGGTGCTGCAAATCGGCGCGTTGACGGTGGAGACCGCGATCACCGGCAACCAGCTGCCGGCGCAGTTCCAGGTGCGGGTATTGAGCCTGGGCGCGCAGCCACTGCTGGAAGTGCTGTTGCCCCAGCCAGCTGATCCGGTGCTGCAGCGTGCCCTGCGCGAACGCTTGCCGCAGCAGAATGGCTATGCGCCGCTGCTGGCGACGCTCGGCGCGCTGGCCCAGCGGCCGATGCTGCGCCAGCTGCCGCCGAACCTGCGTACCGCACTGGCCGGGCTCGAACACGGCATGCGCACCCCCGCCGAAATCACCCAGGGTGAGGGGCTGCGCCTGGCGATCAGCCGCAGCGGGCTGTTTCTCGAATCACAACTGGCTCACGCGCAGGGCAATCTGGCGGCACTGGTCGAAGACGACTGGAAAGGCGCACTGCTGCGGCTGGCCGGCCTGCTTGATCAACGCGCGCAATCACCGCCGCCACCGAATCGTGCCGACACCGCGCCACCCTTGCTGCAACGGGGTCTGCAGGCACAAGCGCGGCTGCCGCTGCCGCTGCTCTCTGACGATGAGGTGAGCCCGCTGCTGGATCGTCTGCACGGTGACGTCAAGGCCGCGCTGGCACGACTGGAAGTGACCCAGCTGGAAGCGGGCATCATGCAGGCCTGGATGATCGAGATCCCGCTGCAGGGCGACGGCGGGCGTGACGTGCTGCAACTGCAGCTGGAGTTCATCAACGACACGGTCGACGGCAACCCGGGCTGGACCCTGGGGTTTGCGCTGGATCTGCCTGCTCTGGGGCCGCTGCAGGGCGAGCTGCAATTGCACGGTCTGCGGCTTTCCGTGCGACTGTGGGCCGAATACGCGCAGACCGCCCAGCGGCTGGAGCGCCAGTTCACCCCGCTGCGCCAGCGGCTGGCGGCATGCGGCGTGCTGCTCGATCAGCTGAGCTGCCAGGTCGGTCTGCCGCAGCCCTCGGGCAAGTACAGCGCCGTGCTGCTGCAGGCAATCGCATGAACACACCTCTTCCCCCGGCCCGACGCCAGGTCAGCCTGCGTCTGACCGATGGTTCGCATGAAATGAAGGCGATGCCGGCCGAGTCGCTGGAGACTTTGCTGGCCCGCGCCCGTTTGCTGGGCATTCCACTGCATCATGATCCGCAGATTGCCGCCATGCTGGCGGCTCTGCGCCTGCGCGAAGATGTCCCCACGCTGCTGTATGCCGCCGCCGCATCCGTTCTGGCCACGGTCTATGACGCTGCCGAGGAATGACCGGTCGCGGGCGTCCGCAGCATGGCGTGCCCGCCCGCGCGCCGGCATCGCTTGCCGCCCTTGCGGCGCACGTCGTTGCCAACAGCATGAAGCGCTGCCCACGTAGTACCGTCGATCTCCGTCGCCGTCGGAATCCGGCAGCGACCGCAGCAAGCGATGTCGCGCCGGGGGATATCAGAGTGCGAGTTGGGCGCGCACGGCATAGATGGTGGGATTCAGTGGCAGGTTGCCCCGCTGGCTGAAGACGCGGATGCAGTTCGCCTGCAGCTTGAAATGCACACCGAGATACCAGTTCAGGCCCACGGTCCAGTCCTGCTCGCGGCCGCCCATCACCATGCCGTCGTTCAGGTCGAGGCTGGCATAACGCACGGCCACTTCCACGGCACCCCAGCCATGTCGAGGCACGGGGTTGGCGATGATCGCAGCCATCTTGTTGTCGCGCGATTCCCCGGTCAGCAGCCAGCTGCCGGACAAGGAGTAACCATGGCTGCGGTAAGCAGCAGCGCCGGGGCGCACCGCCTGCAACGAAAGGCATTCACTCTGCAGCAGGATCAATGCGTCAATCCAGGCTGTCTCAAGCCGCAACGGACGACGGCGTTGAACGCGCCCTTCCTGCGCGCGCAAGCATTCACTTCCTTGCGCCGCCAGGCCTGCGCGTGATCGAAGCGGCGCGTCCCATGCGGCAGGCTGTCGCCGCTGAACTGGTTGCTGTCGTACTGAAAAAGCCCCTTGATCCCCACGTGGAGGCCGTTATCGGGGGCAAAACCTGCCGGCTGCCGGTTCGCATCGCCCGCGAGAGCCCGCAGGGACAATCCGGCAACCGCCAGCGCCATGGGCAACATTCGCACAGGTATCTGCGCACCCTCGGGTGACACTCCCGCCACGGTTTTCAAACCAATCCATGGCGTGTGCCTGCGCCGACGGCATGGTCAATGGACGCTTTGGCGATCTCTCAAAATTCCTTCCATGCCCCAAGACGTTCGGATTCCGCTGCAACCGGCCGCCTGGTGGACGCATGCAGGTTCTTGGATGTGCTGACCATGCGTGCCTGAGCCGTGCGCTCCGCCGCGCGCATGATGCGTCTCGGCACCGATTCCCCTCCCACGTCATTCGCGTCTCCAGCCAGGTACTGCTGGCCAGCATCGGCATCGCCGATGCGAAAGAACGCCACCTGCCGCTGCATCATCTGGGCCTGCTCTTGCATCGCACGGCTCGCCGCAGCCGCTTCTTCCACCAGGGCAGCATTCTGCTGCGTGACCTCATCCATCTGCATCACGGCTGTATTGACCTGGTCGATGCCGGAGGACTGCTCCTGGCTCGCCGCGGCGATCTCGGCGACGATGTCCGTCACTTTTTTGACGCTTTCCACGATGGCTTTCAGGGTATTGCCCGACTCGCCCACCAGTTCGGTGCCGGCCCTGACCTTTTCCAGCGAGTCGCCGATCAGTCCCTTGATCTCCTTGGCCGCACCTGCAGCGCGCTGGGCCAGGCTGCGCACTTCACTCGCCACCACCGCGAAGCCGCGGCCCTGTTCGCCCGCGCGCGCCGCCTCCACTGCCGCGTTCAGCGCCAGCAGATTGGTCTGGAAGGCGATCTCGTCGATCAGGCTCACGATATCGGCGATCTTCCGGCTCGAGTCATTGACCTCGCCCATCGCCAGCACCGCCCTGGCCGCCACCTCGCCACCGCGCTCGGCCTGCGCGCGCGCGCCGCGTGCCAGCTGGTTGGCCTGGGATGCGTTGTCAGCATTCTGCTTGACCGTCGCGGTCATCTCCTCCATCGAGGAAGCGGTCTCCTCCAGGCTGGATGCCTGCTCCTGGGTCCGCTGGCTGAGATCGTCGTTGCCTTGCGCGATCTGTTTCGCAGCGGTACCGACCGACTCCGAGCTGGCGCGCACCTCGCGCACGATACCGGTCAGCTTGGCATCCATGCGTCTGAAGGACTCCAGCAACCGTCCCAGCTCGTCCCGGGTCTTGATCTCGATCGGGTTGTCGAGCCTGCCCTCGGCGATATTGTCGGCCACCCGCACCGCCGTTCCGAGCGAGCGTGCGATCGAGCGGATCAGCAGGAAGCTGAGCAGCATGGCCAGACCCAGGCCGGTACCGATCGCCGTATACGCGATGACCGCGCTCTGCCGCATCTGCTGCTGGTCGTTGGCGAAGGTCTCCTGCGCGATCCCGGTCTGCATGGCGAATAGCGCGGCGACATCCTTCTTGACCGCGGTGTAGTCGACCTCGACGCTGCCATCGAGCACTTCGACGGCCTGCTGGAAGTCGTGCGCGGCAAGCGCGCTCAGGGCATCGCCCATGGCCTTCCCGAGGGTGTCGCGATCCGTCTCGAAGCGCTTGGCCAGCGGCAACTCGCGCGCCGACAGGATGGCACCGCGAAACTTGGCCAGCAGAGTATTTCGTTCGGCCTGCTCGTCGTGCACCGCCGTGACCGCGGCATCCGCCATTTCCGGCTTGCCTGCGTTCGCCGCTCGCAGCGCAGCCGCGCGGTCACTGCCAAGCAGCTCGAACGCCATCGCCAGCGCATTGGCAGGCACCAGCTTGTTGGCGTAGATGTCCTGCAACGACTGATTGCTGCGTCGCAGATCACTGATCCCGAGCAGCCCCACGGTCACCAGCATCACGCAGACGATACCCAGCGTGATCATCAGTTTCAGCTTGATCGAAAGATGCGACAAAAACATGCTCAATCCCCCCGGATGATGAAAGTTTGTCGTGGAATGCTGGTGCGGTTGGTCCTGCCGTTTGTTCGGTTCAACGGTGATGCCGTACTGAAAAACATGGTTGCAGGCCAAACTCACCAACGGCCACCGCGGCTCGATCGAGGTGAGGTTTTTGCCGTAGACATCCGCTGGTCGTGGCGATTGCGCAGTCCTACCTGGATCGGCGGGTCCAACCTAGACTTTAGTAGCGGTGGAACCGCTGCAAGCCGCAAGCAGCAATCGCTGCGTCTGAATGCCCCGGCCTGATGTGGCTGACGACCCGCCGAAGATGGCATTTGCCAGCAAGCCCGACGGTTACCGGGCGCCAATCCCTGCGCGAGCAGATGGCTGCCGGGCCGTGTCGCCGGTCGGCCTGGCGGCATGGATCGTGCATAAATCACAACCAGGTGCCAGATAGTTGGCGCTGGAGCCCGTCCGGCGTGGCAAGGATGTACCGCGTCTGCGCGGTTGCGGCCCGGCCATGCAACCGCCCGCCGTCGCCGGATCGACGGGCGGTGCAGCGCTTCGATGCCCATCAACCGTTGTCTTTGCGCCGCCAGCGGGCGGCATCGGTTCCGCCTCTTATGTCCATCTGCGATCACCCCTCCGGCGCGGCCACGCTTGCGCACGCTCTGTGCGACTGCGACGTACCGGCATCGCCGCCGCCCTTGCTGGGGCTGTCGGCCTTGCTGCGTGCAGCTTTCCACGAGCAGGATCTGACCGTGCATGTGCCCGGGCTGATCCAGCGCGCCGAATGCGACCGGGATGCCTACGCGATGCTCGACCTGGCCCTGATCCAGCAGCTGCGTTTCCAGAAGGAAAACGGGCTGGCCGTGCTGGGCGAAGCGCTGAAACTGCAGCAGCTGTTCCGCATCGCTGGCACGGATGACACGACGCTCCGGCTGCTGGTGATCAAGACGCCCGGCGATCTGATGGCGAACACGCCGGTCGAATGTCTGCTCGACGACGCCGGATTTGCCATCGACGTGCTGTACGTGGGGCCGGGCCTGCCTTGGCCGTCACAGCTTCCCCCGCACGATCTGGTGTTTGTGGCGATCAGCGAGGCGGATGCGCATGGCCCGACGCTGGCCGAGCTGGCCGACTATCTGGCGGACTGGCCGCGCCCGGTTCTGAATCAGCCGCAACGCATTCCCCGGCTTTCGCGCAGCGTGGCGTGCGAGGTGTTACGCGACGTACCCGGGCTGCGCATGGCCGCCACCCGTCGCATCGGGCGTGCCGCACTGCAGGCACTGGCTGCTGCCGCGCAACCGGACGGCCTGCTGCTGCCGGAGATCGGGTTTCCGATCATCCTGCGACCGCTCGGCTCGCATGCCGGTACCGACCTGTGCCGGATCGACACGCCCGCCGACATCGCGACCTATCTTCAAAAGGTCGCTGCGGAGCAGTTCTTCGTCGCCAATTTCATCGACTACGCCTCGGCCGATGGCCTGTTCCGCAAGTATCGCGTGGTGCTGATCGAGGGACGCCCCTACGTCTGCCACATGGGGATTTCGCAGCACTGGATGGTGCATTACCCGTATGCGGAAATGCAGGCCGACGCGGCCCGACGCGACGAAGAGGCGCGGCTGATGGCGCACTTCGACGACGATTTCGCGCGCAGGCACTTTGATGCCCTGAGCGCCGTGCAGCAGCGCTTCGGCCTGGATTACGTCGGCTTCGACTGTGCGGAAACCGCGGCTGGCGAACTGCTCATCTTCGAGATGGCCAATGCGCTGGTGGTCCACGCCATGGACGATCGCGCGCTCTATCCCTACAAGGCGGCACAGATGCACAAAGTTTTCAGCGCATTCCACGCCATGTTGCGTCGACACGCCGAACCCGCTGTCTAATCCCACGGATCACGCCCCCTCATGTTGTCCAACCTGCTCAATTTCTCCGGCGGCCCGGGCGCCTTGCCACCCTCGGTGCTGGATCAGACCCAGCGCGCGATCACCGCCTTGCCGGAGACCGGCATTTCCATCCTTGGCATGAGCCATCGTTCGGACTGGTTCCGGGCCTTGCTGCAGGAGGCGCAGGACAACATTCGCCGCTTCCTCGACATCCCCGAGCGCTTTCACATCCTGTTCCTGCAGGGTGGCAGCAGCCTGCAGTTCTCGATGATTCCGATGAACTTCGCGGCCGCCGCCCGGGCACCTGCTGAATTTGTGGCCTCCGGCTACTGGAGCCGCAAGGCGATCGGCGAAGCCGAAGCCGTCGTCCGCTCCCGCATCGTGTGGGATGGCGTCGCCGAGGGTTACCGGCGCCTGCCGGCGTGGTCGTCGCTGGAGCGGTCGGCGCAGGCACCGTTCCTCCACTTCATCAGCAATGAAACCGTGGAAGGCCTGCAGTTCCGCGACGCCCCCCTACCCAACGGGGTACCGCTGATCGCGGACATGTCGTCGGACTTCCTGTCGCGTCGCTTCGACATCGGCGACTACGCGATGGTGTATGCCCACGCGCAGAAGAACCTCGGTCCGGCCGGGGTGACCCTGGTGCTGATCGACGACGCGATGCTCTCGCGCATACCCGCCGGACTGCCACCGATGCTGGACTACCGTACCCATGTCGAACACGGCTCGAACTACAACACGCCACCGGTGTTCTCGATCTACGTGCTGAATCTGGTCAGCCGCTGGTTGCGCGACGAGATCGGTGGCGTGGATGCGATGGAGAAGATCAACCTGGACAAGGCGGCCACGCTGTATCAGGCGCTGGAACGGCACCCGGAGATGATCGAGATCCACGCCGACCCGGCGGCGCGCTCGGCGATGAATGTCGCCTTTCGCTTCCGTGCCCCGGCACACCACGACCTGTTCCTGGCCGAGGCGCAGGCGGCGGGCTTTTCCGGTCTGGAGGGTCACCGTTCGATCGGCGGCCTGCGCGCCTCGCTCTACAACGCGGTCAGCATGCAGGCGGTGCAGCAGTTGGCCGGGCTGCTCGATGACTTTGCGCAGCGGCGTGCCTGAAACACGCCGGAGCAGGCACCGGCGACCGGCTAAATTTCTCCCGGCCGGCGCCGATAGCGGGGCATGGCCCGCGCGCATGTGAGCGGCGCGGGAGTGCGGGGCACATGACATGAGGAGCCTGTGGCAGCGCTTCTTTCATCGCCGAAGAGTAACCGCGAAGCGCGTGCGATCGGTCGCCGCAGCGACGATCGGTGTGCCCGCGGATGCACCGGGCATGCCCGAGCCGACCCAGCCAGTCATGGCGCTGGCAGAGATCGAGGATCGCTTCCACCGCTTTGTATTCAGCCTGCCCGAGCGTGAAACAGACGAACCCAGCGCGTTCGAGCTGGCCACCCTCAAGCGGCTGGAACTGCTGAGCGCACGCTTCGATATCCGCAGCCTGCCGCGCCTGCCGAGCGTGTTGCCGCAACTGCTGCGCATGCTGAAAAACGACAATGTCGCCAGCCGCCAACTGGCCGCGCTGGTCGGCCGCGATCCGTTGATGGTCGGTGAAGTCATGCGGGTGACCGGCAGCGTGCACTACCGTTCGGTGCAGCCGATTCGAAGCCTGCAGCACGCGATCCTACTGCTCGGCCAGGATGGCCTGCGCCGGGTGTTGATCCAGCATTCCATGAAGCCCATCCTGCAGGCGAATGCCGGCACCTTCGGCCATGTCGCCGGCGAACGACTTTGGGAGCACGCCGAACGCTGCGCCTACGCCTGCGCCCTGCTCGGCCGCAGCAGTGGCTGCGACACGTTCGAGTCCTATCTGGCCGGCATTTCCTGCCACAGCGGCACTGGCGCCGTGATCCGCCTGCTCAATCAGTTGATGCCGGCTCCCGCCGCGGCACTGTCCTCCGGCTTTCTCGCCAGCTGCGCTCGGCTCGCCGCAGAATTGTCGCTGCAGGCGGCACGCTACTGGGACTTGCCGGCCCCGATCATCGAGGCGCTGAAGGAACGCCGCAGCACCGAAAGATCGACCACCCTGTCACCCCTGGGCGCAGCGCTGTCGATGGCGGACCTGCTGGCGACCGTGCAGCTGCTGGGCGAACACGGACGGATCGACCCCCAGCTTGATCTCCGCCACTGCTGGTCGGACAGCTTCACTCCCGCGCTGCTGAGCCGATGCCAGCGGGAGTTGCACCACCAGTTTCCGCTCGAGGAAAATGCCCGACCCTGACGGCATGCCCGGGAACTTCGGCGACGCGGCCGGACCGGGCGATCACTGATTGAGCGGATGCAACTGCCGCACCAGCCGGGCCTCATCGCGCGACAACCCGCAGCGGGCAACGAGCTGCTCCACGTCAGCGCCTTCGCGGGCCAGTTGCTGGGCCAGATCGTAGGAATGCCGGGACGGTGGCGATTGCTGTTCGAGCTGGTCAAGGCGCTGCTGCAGCCGCCCCAGCACCGCCACCAGCATCGAGGTCGGCACATCGGTACAGGCGTATGCCGCGCCGTGTGCCAGTGCATCGAGGCGCGGCTGCCACTGGCGCATCCGGCGCCACAGCAGAAACAGCAGCAGGAACTGCAGCAGCCCCAGCAAGCCCAGCAGGCCCGCAACGATTTCAAGCCACATGATCGCTCTCCCGGATTGACATCAACCGGCACAGTCGGCCCACGTCGAGCAACGCGACGAAACCACCCTGCCAGGACAATACGCCACTGACCGGATCGTCGCTGCGGCTGGCCCGGCCGGGTGGCGGCGGCGCGATCTGCGCGTCGTCGGCACACAACAACTCGCCCACGGCGTCCACCCGCAGACCGATCAGCTGATCAGCGTGCGACAGCATCACGATGCGGGCCCGCGCCGGATCGCCGGCTGGATCGACCGGCAGACCAAGCCGCATGCGGCCATCCAGCACCGGGATGATGCGCCCGCGCAAATGACGGATGCCCAGCAGATCGGCAGCGGCCCCCGGCACCGGCGTCAGCTCGCCCTGGTGGATGACTTCGCTGACCTTGATCAGGGGCGCCGCGTAGAGCTGGTTGCTGATCTGGAACGACAGCCAGTGCTGTTCGCGCGGATCGGCGGCGGCAGCGGAAACGTTCATGCAATCACTCCACGATCAGCAGGACCAGTCATCGGATGTGCTCGGGCAGGACGGTGTTGCGGGGGGTGCCGGCATCATGCATGACCGGCAGCGCCGGCGTGGTCCCGGCCAGGGCGGCGCCGACCTGCGCGGCAGTGGTGGGGCTGCGGCTCGGCGCCGGCGCGTCGTTCTCCACGACCACCAGCACGCGCCGGTTCTGATTGCGCCCGGCGGCCGTGGCATTGCTGGCCAGCGGACGCACATCGGCCCAGCCCAGAATGCCGAGCCGGTCGGGCCGCACGCCGTGTCCGGCGAACAGGCGTGCCACGCTCGCTGCACGCGCCGCGGACAACTCCCAATTGGACGGATACAGCGGCGTGCTGATCGGCACGTCGTCGGTGAATCCCTCGACCCGCAGCGGATTGGCGAACGGCGCCAGGATCGACGCCAGCTGGCTGAGCACACGGTCGGCCGAGGGCGACAGGCGTGCCACCCCGCTGGGAAACAGGATGTCGGTGCGAATCTCGATTTCCAGCCGGTCCGGCGTGCGCCGCAAGACCACCAGCTGCTTGTCGATCAGCGGCTGCAATGCCTGGCGCACCTGATCCTCGATCCGTTCGAGCGTG
>JAJZGE010000600.1 GCA_021798675.1 Pseudomonadota bacterium
GGTTGGGGTTGGTCTCACTGATCGACACCAGCCGGTATCTTCAGCGTCACTCGTGAACCGCCGTATGCGGAACCGCACGTACGGTGGTGTGGGAGGGGGCCGGAAGATTCCGGCTCCCTACCCGATTATGAGCTGTCGTCGCCGCGCAGCGGCACGCGGCTGTGACCGAACTGACATCCAGCTATCACAGGATTTGAACAGTTCGCGCGGCATCCTTGCCGCCATGTTTTTGAACGTCGCTTCGCACCCGCACCCTTCCGCCCTCGCTGTCCCGAATGCGCCTCCGGTGCGCTCGTGAGGCCGGTCGAGTCCGCCTGCATGGCGGCTGGGATCGGCACGCGATTCCGGCAAGTGCGCCAGCAAACCGTGGATCTGTGTGCGGGCCTCAGCGCGGAGGATCTGCTGGTGCAGTCGATGCCCGATGCGAGCCCGGGCAAATGGCATCTGGCGCACACCAGCTGGTTCTTCGAGCAGTTCGTGCTGGGGCGCGATGCCGCTTACCGGCCGACCGATCCGGCCTGGAACTACCTGTTCAACTCCTATTACCAGTCGATCGGCCCGATGCACGCGCGGCCGCAGCGCGGGCTGCTGTCGCGGCCTTCGCTGGACGAAGTGCGCGCCTACCGGCAGCGCATTGACGCCGCGGTGGGCGAGCGGCTGGCCCGCGATGACGACAGCGAGCTGGCCACCCTCGTCGAGCTGGGCGTGCAGCACGAACAGCAGCACCAGGAGCTGCTGCTGACCGACATCAAGCATGCGCTGTGGTGTAACCCGCTGCGGCCGGCGTACCGAGCGGAGCTGGCCGATGCGACGGTGTCGAAGGTGGTGCCGCTGCATTTCGTCAGCGGCCGCGAGGGCATCGTGGAAATCGGCCACCGCGGCGAAGGGTTTGCGTTCGACAACGAGACTCCGCGCCATCGCACCCTGCTGCAGCCGCACGCACTGGCCAACCGGTTGGTGACCAATGCCGAGTACCTCGCGTTCGTGCGCGAGGGCGGCTATCGCGAGCCGGCGCTGTGGCTGGCCGATGGCTGGGCCGCGCTGCAGCGCGACGGCTGGCAGCATCCGCTGTACTGGGACGACGATCTGGCCAGCGAGTTCACCCTCGCCGGAATGCGCGCGCTCGACCCGCACGAGCCGGTGTGCCACCTGAGCTACTACGAGGCGGAGGCGTTTGCCCGCTGGGCGGGCGCGCGACTGCCCACCGAGGCGGAGTGGGAGTCGGCCGCGCACGGCGTGGCAGTTCGCGGCAACCTGCAGGAGACGCAGCGCTTCCAGCCGCGCGCCGCGGCGGCCGGCGACGGCCTGCTGCAGCTGTATGGCGACGTATGGGAATGGACCGCCTCGCCGTACGTGAGCTATCCCGGTTTTCGCCCGCTGTCCGGCGCGCTGGGCGAGTACAACGGCAAATTCATGTGCGGCCCGTGGGTGCTTCGCGGCGGCTCGTGCGCGACCCCGCGCGAGCACCTGCGCGCCAGCTACCGCAATTTTTTCGCACCCCACGCCCGCTGGCAGTTTGCCGGGCTACGACTGGGACAGGATCGATGAGCAGTGTGCAAGCCTTTGGCGTGAGCGACGACGACCGCCGCCCGCCGATGAACGATTTGCTCGAAGTGGCCCAGCGCGGCCTCGGCGCCAGCCCCAAGCGGCTGCCGTCGTGGCTGTTCTACGACGGGCGCGGCTCGGCCTTGTTCGAGCGGATCTGCGAGCAGCCGGAGTACTACCTCACCCGCTGCGAGATCGCCCTGATGGACGAGCACGCCGGCAGCATCGCCGATGCGCTGGGCAGCGACGTGCGGCTGGTCGAATACGGCAGCGGTAACGCGCACAAGACCGGCATGCTGCTGCAGCATCTGCGTCGGCCGGTGGCCTACGTGCCGGTGGAGATCTCGGCCGATCCGCTGCGCCAGAGTGTCGAGCGGCTGGCGCGCGAATTTCCCGGGCTGCCGCTGCAGCCGCTGTGCGCGGATTTCAGCAAGCCGCTGCGGCTGCCGATTCCACCGCGCGCGCCGCGACGCACGGTGCTGTATTTCCCGGGGTCGACCATCGGCAATTTCGAGAACCGCGAGGCCGCCGTGCTGCTGCGCAAGATGCGCAACGAGATGGGCGATGCCGGCGGCCTGCTGATCGGCGTTGACCTGAAAAAGGACCCCGCGCTGATCGAGGCGGCCTACAACGACCGCGCTGGCGTCACCGCCGAGTTCACCCTCAACATGCTGGTGCGCCTGAACCGCGAGATCGGCAGCAATTTCGAGCTGTCCGGGTTCGGCCACCGCGCCCACTACAACCCGATGGCCGGACGCATCGAGACGCACATCGTCAGCCGTCGCGCGCAGCAGGTGCGGATCGGTCGCGCCAGCGTGGCGTTGCGCGAGGACGAGGCGATCCACGTCGAATACAGCTGCAAGTATTCGCTGGACGACTTTGCCGCGCTGGCCGCCAAGGCCGGGCTCGCGGTGCTGCGCGTGTGGACCGACGCGCAGCGGATGTTCAGCGTGCAGTACCTGGTGCGCGCCAGCACGGTGGCGCGCTGAGGCACCGCACTCGTCGCCGAGGGCCG
>JAJZGE010000014.1 GCA_021798675.1 Pseudomonadota bacterium
CGATGTGCGCATCCGGAAACAGCATGCACACCTTGCAGCCGGCGCCGCATAGCGAGGCCGCCAGTTCGGCGCCGATGAAGCCGCCGCCGACCACCGCAATGATCGCGCCGGGTTGGGCGAAGCGGCGCAGGGCCTCGTAATCGCGCTTCGCGCGGAAGTGGATCACGCGGCCGCCACCCTCGAACGGCAGCCGTCGCGGCGTTGCGCCGGTGGCGAGCAGCAGGCGGCGGTAACGGTAGCTGTCGCCCTGAGCGTCGCGCACGACATGCGCCGCACGATCCAGTGCCACGATGTGTCGCCCGGGGTACAGCTGGGCGCCGCTCGCCGCGGTGTCCAGATCGATCTCGGCCAGGCGCTTGTCGCCTCTCCACAGCGCCTTGGACAGCGGCGGTCGCTGGTAAGGCGGCACGGATTCCTCGCCGACCATGCCGAGGTCGGCCGCCGCATCGGCCTCGCGGATCGCCTTTGCCGCCGCATCGGCCGCCATGCCGGCGCCGACGATCAGGTAATCGTGCACGTGTTCCATGGACCGCTCCCCGCGAAACGACCCGCCCATCATGCGCGGCGGTGGCGAATGCGACGTGAAGTCGCAAAGCCTGCGACGGCAGGACGTACACTGGCGCGTACCGTTCCCGCACGATCCGCCCATGCCCGCCAGCGAAACCCTGCTCACCGTCCTCGTCGTGCTCGCGCTGTTGGTGCTCGTGCTGCAGGTTGCACTGTTGTTGCGCGGTCGCGGCGACGACGGCCTGCATGCGCGGCTGGATGCGCTGAAGGACGACAACGAGCGCCTGCAGCGTGCCTTGCGCGAGGAGCAGCGCAGCGGCCGCGAGGAGCTGCAGCAGGGTTTCGAGCGTTTCCGCGGCCACGTCAACGAGCAGCTGGATGGCATGTCGCGCCAGCAGGCCGAGCGCATCGACAGCTTCGGCCAGCGCCTCGCCGCGCTCACCGACGGCACGAATGCCGGCCTGCAGACGCTGGCGCAAAATCTCGCCGAGGACGCGCGCAAGAGCCGCGAGGAGCTCACGCAGGCGCTGAACCGGTTCGGCGAACAGCAGCAACTGCGCCTCACCGCGCTGGGCGCGCAGCACGAGCAGCGTATGGGCGAGGTGCGCGGCACACTGGAGGGCCAGCTCAAGACGCTGCGCGAAGACAACGCCGCGCAGCTGGAAAAGATGCGCGCCACCGTGGACGAGAAATTGCAGAGCACGCTGGAGACGCGGCTGGGCCAGTCGTTCCAGCTGGTTTCCGAACGGCTGGAGCAGGTGCAGCGCGGCCTCGGCGAGATGCAAAGCCTCGCCACCGGCGTGGGCGACCTCAAGCGCGTGCTGGGCAACGTGAAGACGCGCGGCATCCTCGGCGAGGTGCAGCTGGGCGCCCTGCTCGACCAGTTGCTGACGTCCGAGCAGTACCGCTCCAACCACGCCACCGTGCCGGGCAGCAACGAACGCGTGGAGTTCGCGCTGCGCATGCCCGGCGCCGACGCCGAGCACCCGGTGTGGCTGCCGATCGACGCGAAGTTCCCGCGCGAGGACTACGAGCGCCTGCTCGATGCGCAGGAGCGCGCCGACGCCGACGCCGCCGGTCTCGCCGCCGCCGCGCTGGAACGCCGCGTGCGCGACGAGGCGCGCACGATCCGCGCCAAGTACGTGGCGCCGCCGCACACCACCGACTTCGCGATCCTGTTCCTGCCCACCGAAGGGCTGTATGCCGAGGTGCTGCGCCGACCCGGCCTGTTCGAGGCCTTGCAGCGCGAGCACCGCGTCACCGTGGCCGGGCCGACCACGCTCACCGCCATCCTCAACGCACTGCAGATGGGCTTTCGCACGCTGGCCATTGAGAAGCGCAGCAGCGAGGTCTGGCAACTGCTGGGTGCGGTAAAGAGCGAATTCGGCAAGTTCGGCGAAGTGCTGGACAAGGTGAAGAAGAAGCTCGACGAGGCCGGCAAGCACATCGAGGCCACCGGCGTGCGCACCCGCGCGATCACCCGCAAGCTGCGCGACGTGGAATCGCTGCCGGGACAGGAAGCCGCCGGCCTACTCGACGATGCATCGCCCGAGGATGACGCTTCGGACGACGACGCATGAACGCACCGCGACGACCGCTGGCCGAGCACCACCGCCAGCTCGGCGCGCTGGGCGACCAGGTGCAGTGGCTGTGGAAGGCACTGCCGCCGCACGATCGCCTGCTGATCGGCCTGGCGCATGCGTCACGTGCGGTGCTGGCCGCCAGCCTGGGCTACTTCGGCGCACTCGCGCTGGGGCTGGATCAGGGCTACTGGGCCGCGATCACCGCGATCTCGGTAAGCCAGAGCAGCTACGCCGACGTGCGTAACTCCTCGCGCGACCAGTTCCTCGGTGCGCTGATCGGTGGTCTGATCGGCATGGCCGTCGCCACGCTCGGGCCGGGGCACTACCTCGACTACGTGCTGGCGGTGATGATCGGCATGCTGCTGTGCTCGGTCCTCAACCTGGGTGCGGCCGGCCGCCTCAGCGGCACCACCACCACGATCATCATGCTGGTGCCGCACCACGGTTCGTTCATGCAGTTCGCGCTGTTCCGCCTTGGCGAGGTCGCGCTGGGTGCCGCGGCTGCGCTGCTGGTAAGCGTGTCGTTCGACGCGCTGGCACGCCGCCTGTTCGGCACGCCATCGGCGACGTAAACCGCGAAGCCGCTAAAATACGCCTTCGCCTCATCCCCGGAGTCCCCTCATGAGCAAGCACGCAGCCGACGACGGCGTCACCCAGCAGCAGGCCGAAGAAGCCGTGCGCACCCTGCTGCGCTGGGCCGGCGAGGATCCCGCGCGCGAAGGCCTGCTGGACACGCCCAAGCGCGTGGTGAAGGCCTACCGCGACTGGTTCTCCGGCTACGGCGAGGACCCGGCCGACTACCTCAAACGCACCTTCAAGGAAGTCGAGGGCTACGACGAGATGGTGGTGCTGCGGGACATCGAGTTCGAGAGCCACTGCGAGCACCACATGGCGCCCATCGTCGGTCGCGCCCACGTCGGCTACCTGCCGACCAACCGCGTGGTCGGCATCAGCAAGCTGGCGCGCGTGGTGGAAGGCTATGCGCGCCGCTTCCAGGTGCAGGAGAAGCTCACCGCGCAGATCGCGCACTGCATCCAGGAGAGCCTGCAGCCGGCTGGCGTGGCGGTGGTGATCGACGCCAGCCACGAATGCATGACCACGCGCGGCGTGCACAAGCGCGGCGTGTCGATGGTCACCAGCCAGATGCTGGGCGCGTTCCGCGACGACGCGCGCACGCGCGCCGAGTTCCTGCAGTTCATCGGCCTGCACGGAAGCATGCGCCGCTGATGCGCCGACTCGTCTGGATCGCGCTGTGCCTGCTGCCGCTCGCGGCGGCGGCGCAGGATTCCCGCTCCGCCTACCTGCGCCAGTTCGACACCGACGGCAACGGCTGCGTGAGCGAGTCCGAGTACGTGGCTTACATGAGCCGCGGCTTCGCGCAGATGGACCGCAACCACGACGGCGTGCTGGAAGCGGACGAGCTGCCCGGCGGCCGCGGCAGGCCGGTGACCCTGAAGACGTGGCAGGACAGCCTGCGTCGCCAGTTCCGCAGGCTGGACCGCCGGCACGACGGCTGCCTCGATGCGCAAGAACTCACGGCGCCGCCGGGCTGAGATCGCCAAACGGCAAGCCCCTGCGGCGGTCGATGGGTTATTGTTCCGCGTCTGCCGCTGCAACCCGCGCCATGAACCAGTCCGCTGTCCCAGCATCGCGCCACAAGGCCGCACTCGCTTTCATCTTCGTCACCGTCGCGCTGGACATGCTGGCGTTCGGCATCGTCATCCCGGTGCTGCCGCACCTGATCCGCGAACTGCTTGGCGGCGACATCGCCAAGGCGGCGTCCTGGGTGGGTACGTTCGCCACCCTGTTCATGGCGATGCAGTTCGTGTTCTCGCCGCTGCAGGGTGCGTTGTCGGACCGTTTCGGCCGGCGCACGGTGATCCTGATCTCCTGCCTGGGCCTGGGCGTGGATTTCATCGTGATGGCGCTCGCGCCTTCGCTGTGGTTCCTGCTGATCGGCCGCGTGGTGTCGGGCGCCTGCTCGGCGAGCATTTCCACCTCCAACGCCTACATCGCCGACGTGGTGCCTACCGAGAAGCGCGCGGCCGCCTTCGGCATGATCGGCGCGGCCTTCAGCGTGGGCTTCGTGCTGGGCCCGGCGCTGGGCGGCCTGCTCGGCCACTGGCAGTTGCGCCTGCCGTTCTGGGTTGCCGCCGGCCTGTCGCTGGTCAATTTCTGCTACGGCTGGTTCGTGCTGCCCGAGTCGCTGCCGAAGGAACGGCGCGCGCCGCGCTTCGACTGGCGCCACGCCAATCCGTTCGGCGCAGTGATGCTGCTGCGTCGCTACCCGCAGGTACTCGGACTGGCCGCGGTGTTCTTCCTGATCAACCTCGCGCAGTTCTCGCTGAACTCCACCTACGTGCTGTTCACCGACTACCGCTTCGGCTGGGGCCCGCAGATCGTGGGCTACACCCTGGGCGCGGTGGGCCTGTGCAGCGGCATCGTGCAGGGCGGGCTGGTGCGCCGCTGGATGCCGAAGCTTGGCGAGCGGCGAATGATCCTGATCGGCCTGGTGCTGTGCGTGGCGGGCTACCTGTTGTTCGGCCTCGCACCGACGGTGGATCTGTTCCTGCTGGCGATCCCGGTGTTCTGCCTGGGCGGCCTGGCCGGCCCGCCGGCGCAATCGATGATGACCCACCAGATCGATCCGCACGAGCAGGGCCGCCTGCAAGGCGCGCTCTCCAGCCTGCGCGGCCTCGCCGGCATTTTCGGCCCGGCGATGTTCGCCAACCTGTTCGCGCTGTTCATCAGTAACCATGCGCCGGTGCATCACCTGCCGGGCGTAGCCTTCGTGCTGGCTGCGCTGCTGCTGGTCGTCGCCACGCTGGTGGCGATCCGCGCCACACGCCACGCCGCGCCGGCATTCGCATCATCCGACCTGCCCACTCCCGAACCAATGGAGCACCTCCCATGAGCCTTTCGATGTACCAGGCCTCCGTCCCCGTCTTCGTCCGCGCGCTCGGCAACCTGCGCCACGTGCTGCAGAAGGGCGAGGCGCACGCCAGGGCCAAGGGCGTCGCCGACGCCGTGCTGCTGCAGACGCGCCTGGTCCCCGACATGCTGCCGCTGGTGAAGCAGGTGCAGATCGCCTGCGACATGGCCTGCCGCGGCGCCGCCCGCCTTGCCGGCGAAGAGCCGAAGGGCTTCGAGGACAACGAGGCGACAATGGCCGAGGTGTACGACCGCATCGACCGCGCGATCGCCTACGCGCAGTCGTTCAAGGCCGAACAGATCGACGGCAGCGAGGCCCGCGCCATCCACCTCAAGATGCGCAGCGGCGAACTGGCCCTGGACGGCCAGACCTACCTGCTGCAGTTCATCCTGCCCAACCTGTATTTCCACTGCACCACCGCCTACAACCTGTTCCGCGGCATGGGCGTGGAAATCGGCAAGACGGATTTCGTCGGCGCCCTCTGAGAACACGCGCCCTCTGCTGCATGCGGTAGAGGGCGCGGATGGCATGCCCGGCTGTCGATGCCGCGCGGCGATCCGCTACGCTTGGCCATCGCACCCCGCTGGCGTTGGAGATCGCATGCACATCGAGCCGCCGACCACTCGCCTGGCCTCCTTCAAGGATTTCGCCAAGCACTATCTGATGATCGTGCTCAGCATCCTCACGGCACTGGGGTTGGAGGCATGGATCGAGCATGTGCACCACGCGCATGCGGCGGTCACCGCCAGCACGCAGATCGAAGCCGAGATCCGCAGCAACCTGGCCGAGGTCGACACCGATGCGCAAATGGACGCCAGGCAGCTGCAGAAGCTGGACGCGATCCGCGACGCGGTGATCCACGACCTCCAGTCGAACACGCCCGACGATGCGATGCGCCAGCACATCCTTGCGCTGACCAAGGACGGTTTCGATCTGCAGCTGCAGTTCCCGACCCTGCGGCACGAGGCCTGGGACGTGGCGGTGGCCAACCAGTCCGCCAGCTGGATCGACAGTGCCCGCATGCAGCGCTACTCCGCCGCCTACGCCAACGCGCGCGACAGCGTCACCCTGATGCGCGAGGACACCGCGATCCTGATGAACGGCACCGGCATGGTGGACACCATCGCCGACCTGGATACCGGCCAGGTTGACCCGCACCGGTTCCTGCACGTGGTCAGCCAGATGGTAGCGATGATCGACCAGACCACGCAGAACCTGCGCATACTCAAGAAGCAGCTGGCGGCTGCCCTGCCGACGCCGCCGCCACATGGCGCCGGGAATGCCGGCCACGCCTGATGGTCAGAATTCCAGCACCGCATCCAGCCCGCGGTGCAGGCCGATCAGGCCCGGCACCTTGCGGATCGCCAGCAGGGCGCCGTCCACGTAGGGCTTGGCGCTGCCGCCGGCATTGTGGCGGATGCTGAGGGTCTGGTCCGGCAGGCCGAAGAGGGTCTCCGCACCGAGCACGAAACCGGGCAGGCGCACCGCATGCACCTGGCTGCCGGCCAGGGTGCCGCCGCGCGCCTCACGCAGCCCGCGGGTTTCCTCCAGCGGTACTTCCAGCCGCGGCTGGCGCACCCTGCCCATGCGCGTGGCCAGCTCGCGCACGGTGCCGCTGGGCGCGTCCGGCTTGCCGGCATAGGCATAGTCGATGATCTCCCATTGCGGCAGGATCTTCGCCGCCATCTCGGAGAACTTGATCAGCAGTACCGCGGTGAGCGCGAAGTTGCCGCAGGCAAGCACCCCACGGCCACGCTCGCGCGCCACCAGGTCGATTTCGGCGTAGTCCCGGTCGCTCAGGCCCGAGGTACCCACCACCACGTGCGCCCCATGGGCCAGCGCGGCGAGGACATTCGCCTTGGCGACATCGGGATGGGTGTATTCGACGAACACGTCGCACGGCCGCGCCAACGCCTCGGCCGCGCTGGCGAATACCGGCGTTGCCAGCCCGGGGGCGTCCAGCACCTCGCCCAGGCTGCGGCCGGCGTGACGGCGGGAGACCGCGCTGGAGAGTGCCAGGTCTCCGCTGGCCGCCATGCCGCGTGCCAGTTCCGAACCCGCCCAGCCGGTGGCACCGGCGAGACATACCTGCAGGGCCATGGCGGATTCCTCGCTCCGGGAAAGGGTGACGCAGCACAACATGGCGCTGGCGCCACGGCAAGTCCATGAGCATCGCTTGCAATTGAGTAGCGCGCTATGTATATTGCCCGCATGAACGCACGCCGCGCCCCTGCCGCCACGCCGCCCCTGCTGCTGGATCAGCAGCTGTGCTTCGCCCTGTACGCGGCGAACCTGGCGATGGGCAAGGTCTACCGCAAGCTGCTTGCCGAACTCGACCTCACCTATCCGCAGTACCTGGTCATGCTGGTGCTGTGGGAGCGCGATGGGCTGAGCGTGTCCGAGATCGGCGCCCGCCTGTACCTCGACTCGGCCACCCTCACCCCGTTGCTCAAGCGGCTGGCGGCCAGCGGCCTGCTCCTGCGCGAGCGCTCGGCCGAGGACGAGCGCCAGGTGGTGATCAGCCTCACCGCCAAGGGCCAATCGCTGAAGAAGCATGCGGGCGCCGTACCGGAAGGCGTGTTCTGTGCTGCCGGCTGCACGCCGGGCGAACTGCGCGCCTTGAAGCGGGACCTGGAGCGACTGCGCGAGCGCCTGGCCGGGGCAGTTTGACGCCGCGGACCGAGCATTTTCGTACGAACTAAATAGCACACTATTAAATAGCACAGCATCGACGAGGCCAGCCGGGCCACCCCGATCGATTCCCCACGAGGCCCGGCCCACACGAGGCAACCATCATGTCCATCGAAAAAGTTCTGTACCGCGCCCACGCCAAGGCCACCGGCGGCCGCGACGGCCACGCCACCTCCTCCGACGGCGTACTCGACGTCAGCCTGACCGTGCCGAAGGAACTCGGCGGCAACGGCGCCACCGGCACCAATCCGGAGCAGTTGTTCGCTGCCGGCTATTCGGCCTGCTTCCTCGGTGCGCTGAAATTCGTCGCCGGCCAGGACAAGCGCGTGCTGCCCGCCGACACCAGCATCGAAGGCACGGTCGGCATCGGCCAGATCCCCACCGGCTTCGGCATCGAGGTCGAACTGAAGATCCACGTGCCCGGCCTGCCGCGCGAGGAAGTGGAAGCGCTGGTGCAGAAGGCGCACATCGTCTGCCCCTACTCCAACGCCACCCGCGGCAACATCGACGTAAAGCTGGTCGTGGCCTGACCCGCCTGCCGCGCTCCATGACAAAAAGCCCGGCGCGAGCCGGGCTTTTTGCGGAGGGCGACGCCTTCACTTCTTCTTCGGGATGTACAGATCGGTGATGGTGCTTTCGTAGACCTCGGCCGCCATGCCCACCGATTCACCCAACGTGGGGTGCGGGTGCACGGTGAGCGCGATGTCGGCCGCTTCCGCGCCCATCTCCACCGCCAGCGCCAGCTCGGAGATCAGCTCGCCCGCGTTCACGCCGACCACGGCGCCGCCGACGATGCGATGGGTGGCCTCATCGAAGATCAGCTTGGTGAAGCCCTCGGTGCGCGCGATGCCGATGGCGCGGCCCGAGGCCGCCCACGGGAACTTGCCCACGCCCACCTTGAGGCCCTTCTCCTTCGCCTCGCGCTCGGTGACGCCCACCCAAGCCACTTCCGGGTTGGTATAGGCCACCGACGGAATCACCCGCGCGTCGAAGTGCGCCTTGTGGCCCGCCGCGACCTCCGCCGCCACGTGCGCCTCGTGCACCGCCTTGTGCGCCAGCATGGGCTGGCCGACGATGTCGCCGATGGCGAAAACGTGCGGCACGTTGGTGCGCAGCTGCGTGTCGACGTTGATGAAGCCACGCTCGGTCACTGCCACGCCGGCCTTGTCGGCGCCTATCTTGTGGCCGTTGGGCGAGCGGCCCACCGCCACCAGCACGCGGTCGAACACGCTGGTGTCGGGGATGCTCTCGCCCTCGTACTTGACCTCGATGCCCTTCTTGCCGGCCTTGGCCTCGGTCACCTTGGTCTTGAGATGGATGCCCTTGAGCTTGCCGCCCAGGCGCTTGGCCAGCGGCTTGACCAGGTCGGCGTCGGCGCCGGGGATGATCTGGTCCATGAACTCGACCACGGTCACCTCGCTGCCCAGCGCGGCATACACCGTGGCCATCTCCAGGCCGATAATGCCGCCGCCGACCACCAGCAGCTTGCCGGGCACATCCTTCAGTTCCAGCGCGCCGGTGGAATCCACCACGCGCGGGTCGTCCCACGGGAACGCGGGCAGCTTCACCGACTGCGAGCCGGCGGCGATGATCGCCTGTTCGAAGCGGATGAGCTTGGTGCCTTCGGCCGTCTGGACTTCCATTTCGTGCGGCGACACGAACGTGCCCGTGCCGGTCACCGTGCGTACCTTGCGTTGCTTGGCCATGCCGGCCAGGCCCTTGGTCAGCTGGCCCACCACACCGGCCTTGAAGTCGCGCAGCTTGTCGATGTCGAGCTTGGGCTTGCCGAAGCTGACGCCGTGCGCGGCCATCGCCTCGGCCTCGTCGATCACCGCCGCGGCATGCAGCAGCGCCTTGGAGGGAATGCAGCCGACGTTGAGGCAGACGCCACCCAGCGTGTCGTAGCGCTCCACCAGCACGGTGTCGAGGCCGAGGTCGGCGGCGCGGAAGGCACCCGAGTAACCGCCGGGGCCGGAGCCGAGCACGACGAGCTGGCAGGTGATGTCCGCGCTGCGACCCGACGCGCTGGCCGCCTGCGGTGCCTTCGATTCCGTCTTCGGCGCAGGGGCCGGTGCGGGAGCCGGAGCCGGCGCGGCCGCAGGTGCAGGCGCGGCCGCAGCGGCACCGTCGGTTTCGAGCAACAGGATCACCGTACCCTCAGATACCTCGTCGCCCAGCTTCACCTTGAGTTCCTTCACCGTGCCGGCGGCGCTGGACGGCACCTCCATCGTCGCCTTGTCCGACTCCAGCGTGATGAGACTCTGCTCCTTCGCCACCGTGTCGCCGGGCTTCACCAGCACCTCGATCACCGGCACGTTGTCGTGGCCGCCGATGTCGGGGACCTTGATCTCGATCGTGTTCGCCATGGTCATGCCCTCCGTCACAGCAACAGCCGGCGGATATCGCCGAGCTGCCTGGCGACGAAGGCGGCGAAGCGCGCGGCGAGCGCGCCGTCGATCACCCGGTGGTCGTAGGACAGCGACAGCGGCAGGATCAGCCGCGGCGCGAACTCCTTGCCGTTCCACACCGGCTTCATCGCCGCTTTGGAGACACCGAGGATGGCCACTTCAGGCGCGTTGACGATGGGCGTAAACGACGTGCCGCCGATGCCGCCCAGCGAGGAGATCGAGAAGCAGCCTCCGGACATGTCGTTCGGGCCGAGCTTCTTGTCGCGCGCCTTCTTGGAGATCTCGCCCAGCTCGCGGGCCAGGTCGAGCAGACCCTTCTTGTCCACGTCACGGATCACCGGCACCACCAGGCCGTCGGGCGTGTCCACCGCGATGCCGACGTGGAAGTACTTCTTGAGGATCAGCTTCTCGCCGGTCTCGTCCAGCGAGGCGTTGAACTGCGGGTATTCCTTCAGCGCCGCCACCACCGCCTTCATCTGGAACACCAGCGGGGTGACCTTGAGGTCCTTGTTTTCCTCGCCGAGCTTCTTGCGGAACGCCTCCAGCTCGGTGATGTCGGCGTCCTCGTGCTGGGTGACGTGCGGGATCATCGCCCAGTTGCGCGCGAGGTTGGCGCCGGAGATCTTCTGGATGCGCGAGAGCGGCTTCTCCTCGACCGGACCGAACTTGCTGAAGTCCACCTTGGGCCACGGCAGCAGGTTCAGTCCGCCGCCGGCCGCCACCGGCGCGCCGGTGACCGGTCGGGCGCCCGAGGCCAGCGCGTGCTTGACGTAGGCGCTGATGTCCTCGCGCACGATGCGGCCGCCGCGTGCGCTGCCCTTCACCTGGTGGATGTCCACGCCCAGCTCGCGCGCGAAGGCGCGCACCGCCGGGCTGGCGTAGGGCGCGTCGCCCGGCATCACGATGTTGGCGTCGAACGGCGGGCGCACCTGCGGCGGCACGTCGCCCTCAGGCGCATTGCCGGGCAGCACACTGCGGCCACCCTGCGGCGCAGGCTTCTCTTCCGCCTTCGGCGCCGGGGCGGGGGCGGGCGCCGCTGCGGCCGGCGCCGGCGCGGCGCCGCCTTCGGCCTCGATCAGCGCGATCAGCGCGCCTTCGGATACTTCGTCGCCCAGCTTCAGCTTCATTTCCTTCACCACGCCGGCGAACGGCGCGGGCACTTCCATGGTG
>JAJZGE010000601.1 GCA_021798675.1 Pseudomonadota bacterium
CAGGTATGGACACTCACCCAACCGTTCCTCGCGGATTGCCAGGCGCTGCAGCCGGGCTACGTGCCGCCGCGCGCTTCCGGGAAGCCTGTCAAACCCTCGTTCTGGCGGAGGCTGTTCCACCGGCATTGACGACACGGGCGATGCGTATGCCATCGGCGCGTCCATCGACCACCGCCCGGATGTGGCGGGGACGCAGCCGGTGCTCTCGTCGGTATGATCCACCGCCTGCACAGATAGCGAGCAGACAACGAAGGGCGGCCGTGGGCCGCCCCTTGCGTTGGAACGAAGATGGCTCCGGCGCCTCCGGCGCGAGCCTCTCCCGTGCAGGAGTGGGCTCGAGCCAGGGAGCGAAGGCGATTACACCGCCTCGAAGATGCCGGCGGCGCCCATGCCGGTGCCGATGCACATGGTCACCATGCCGTACTTCTGCTTGCGCCGGCGCAGGCCATGCACGAGGGTGGCGATGCGCACCGCGCCGGTGGCGCCAAGCGGGTGGCCGAGCGCAATGGCGCCGCCCAGCGGATTGACCTTGGCCGGGTCGAGCTGGAGATCGCCCATCACCGCCAGCGCCTGCGCGGCGAAGGCTTCGTTGAGCTCGATCCAGTCGAGCTGGTCCTGCGTGATGCCGGTCTGGCGCAGCGCCTTAGGGATCGCTTCCTTGGGGCCGATGCCCATCACCTCGGGTTTGACGCCGGCCACCGAGAAGCCCACGAAGCGCGCCAGCGGCTGCAGGTTGTATTCCTTGATCGCCTTCTCGCTGGCCAGCAGCACGGCGCCGGCGCCATCGGACATCTGCGAGGAGTTGCCGGCGGTCACGGTGCCGCCGAACTGGCCGTTGCGGAACACGGTCTTGAGCTTGCCCAGCACCTCGGCGGTGGTGCCGGCGCGCGGGCCTTCGTCGGCGCGGATGAGGCGGCTGTCGGTGACGATGCCGCGGGTGGCGAGGTCGGGGTAGCGGTCGTCGAGCTGGAACGGGCTGATCTCGTCGTTGAACTCGCCGGCGGCCTGCGCGGCCAGCGCGCGGCGGTGGCTTTCCACGGCAAAGGCGTCCTGCGCCTCGCGGCTGACCTTCCACTGCTTGGCCACGTTCTCGGCGGTGATGCCCATGCCATAGGCGATGCCGATGTGCTCGTCGCTGAAGATCGCGGGGTTCATCGCGATCTTGTGGCCCATCATCGGCACCATGCTCATGCTCTCGGTGCCGCCGGCGAGCATCAGGTCGTCCTCGCCGAGGCGTATGCGGTCGGCGGCCATCGCCACGGCCTGCAGGCCGGACGAGCAGAAGCGGTTGATGGTGACGCCGGGCACGGTGTCGGGCAGGCCGGCCAGCAGCACGCCGATGCGCGCCACGTTCATGCCTTGCTCGGCCTCGGGCATGGCGCAGCCAATGATGGCGTCGCCGATGCGGTGCGGGTCGATGCCCGGCGCTTGCGCCATCACGGCCTTGATGACGTGAGCCAGCATGTCGTCGGGGCGGGTGTTGCGGAACACGCCGCGCGGCGCCTTGCCGACCGGGGTGCGGGTAGCGGCGACGATGTAGGCGTCTTGCACTTGCTTGGTCATGGGATTTGCTCCGTGGCGTCGCGCGTGGAGCGGCGACGCGTCTTCTGTTTTGATCGTCGTCCCGGCGTTGGCCGGGATCCAGTGTCGTTGTCGTGGGTCGAAGTCGCTGGGCCCCGGCCTGCGCCGGGGCGACGACGCATCAGTTCCTGAGCGGCTTGCCGGTGGTCATGGTGTGCGCGATGCGGGCCTGGGTCTTGTCGGTCTTGGCGAGCTCGACGAAGTGCTTGCGCTCCAGCTCCAGCAACCATTCCTCGTCCACCAGCGAGCCGCGCTCGACGTTGCCGCCGCACAGGCAGTCGGCGATGCGGGTGGCGATGGCGATGTCGTGCTCGGAGGCGAAGTAGCCGGCCTGCAGGTTGGCCAGCGAGGCCTTGAAGGTAGCGGTGCCCACGTCGCCGGCGACCGGCACGTTGCGTTGGTACAGCGGCGGCCGCCAGCCGGATTCGGCCAGCGACAGCGCGACCTGCTTCGCCACATAGAGCAGTTCGTAGGCGTTGAACACGATCACGTCGCTCTCGCGCAGCAGGCCCATGTTCTTCGCCTCGATGGCGCTGGGCGAGACCTTGGCCATCGCCACCGTCTCGAACACCTTCTTCAACGACTCGAACGGGTCGGCCGGGTTGGCCTTGGCCGCGCGCACGGCCAGCTCGTGCAAACCGCCGCCGGCAGGCAGCAGGCCCACGCCGGCCTCGACCAGGCCGATATAGCTCTCCAGCGCGGCGACGGTGCGCGCGGAGTGCATCTGGAACTCGCAGCCGCCGCCCAGCGCCAGGCCGCGTACCGCGGAGACCACCGGCACCAGTGCGTGCTTGATGCGCATGCTGGTGCGCTGGAAGTTGGCGACCATCTTCTCGAAGTCGTCGAACTTGCCGGCCTGCAGCAGGCCCAGCGCACCCTTGAGGTCGGCGCCGGCGGAGAACGGTTCGCCGTTCTGCCAGATCACCACGGCCTTGAGCTTTTCCTCGGCGATGCCGATGGCGTG
>JAJZGE010000602.1 GCA_021798675.1 Pseudomonadota bacterium
TGATGCTGTTCAGCGCGGTATCGATGATGGTGAGCATCGAGGATCGCCTCAACCGCATCTGGCGCGTGCAGCGTTCGCGCAGCTGGGCGGCCCGCCTGCTGCTGTACTGGGCGGCACTGACGCTGGGTCCGGTGCTGGTGGGCGGCGGCATCGCGGCCAGCTCCTACCTGAGCGCGCAGCCGCTGCTGCAGGGGGCGTCCTCCGTGGCCGCCTCGTCCGGCCTCGGCGCCTACGTGCTGCGGGTGGTGCCGTTCGTGGCCACCTTCGTGTCCTTGTGGCTGATGTACGTACTGGTGCCGAACCGTCGCGTGTCGCGCCGCGACGCCACCGTGGGCGCGCTGGTCGCTGCGATCCTGTTCGAATTCGCGCGCTGGGGCTTTCGCCTGTTCGTGCTTGGCGCACACACCTACCAGCAGATCTACGGCAAGGCGTTGGCGGTGATTCCGGTGTTCCTGGTCTGGATCTACCTGTCGTGGGTCATCGTGATCCTCGGCGCATCGATCGCCGCCGCGATTTCGGCGTTCGAGTACGAGCCGCCCGCCGAGAAGTTGCCGGAAGGGGCGGAATTCCTTGGCCTGATGGTGGTGCTGAAGCATTTCGTGGATGCGCAGCGGCACGGCGAGAGCTTGGATCCCGCGCAGGTCTGTGCCAGCGAGCCGCGCCTGCGCGGCGCACCGGCAGGGGCGTATTTCGACGATCTGGCGCGTGCAGGCATGATCGAGCACGGCGAGTCGGGCGGCTGGCTGCTGAGCCGCAGCCTGGACAGCACCGACCTGCTGCGCGTATACCGGCACACCCGCTATCGCCTGCCGCTGCAACCGGCGCGGGAGGCGGAAGCGCTGAACCTGTCGTTGCCGCCGGAGTTGCTGGCGATGCTCGACGAGCTTGCGGCCGCGCTGCGCTCGACCTTGGGCACGCCGCTGCTGCAGGTGTTCCCACCGGCCCCCCTTGCCCCCGAGGAATCTTCCCCATGAAACCGCACCTCTGGCTCGCCGCGCTGCTGTTGCCGTTCGCGCTGGCGGGCACGGCGCACGCCGCCATGCCCAAGCATCCGGCCATCCGCGTCACCACGCTGGACGGCAAGCCCTACGACCTTGCCGCCGAGCGCGGGCACTGGGTGATCGTGAACTTCTGGGCCACCTGGTGCGTGCCATGCGTGGCGGAGATGCCCGCGCTTTCGCGTTACGTGGCCACGCACCCGAACGTGCGCGCCATCGGACTCGCCTACGACGACAGCGAGCCGGCCGACATCAGGGCCTTCCTTGCCAAGCATCCGGTGGTCTACCCCGTGGCGCAGGTCACCTTGGACAAACCGCTGAAGGATTTCGACCAGCCGCTGGGCCTGCCGACCACCTGGCTGATCGCGCCGGACGGCACGGTTGCGGCGCATTTCCTCGGCCCGATCGATGCGGCCAAGCTGGACGCGGCGATCGGCAAGGCGAAGTGATGCCTGCCGTGCGCTTCATCGTCGCCGGTCGCGTGCAGGGTGTCGGCTTCCGCGCCGGCACGCGCGAGCAGGCCTCGTTGCTCGGATTGGCCGGCCACGCGATCAACCTGCCGGACGGCCGGGTCGAGGTGCTGGCCGCGGGAGACCCCGAAGCGCTCGATGCGCTGGAGCGTTGGCTGCGGCAGGGGCCGCCCGTGGCGAGGGTGGATGCGGTCGAGCGCACGGCATGGCCCGCGCAGGTGGTGAGCGGTTTCCGCATCGCCTGATGCGCGTCTTGGCTGATTAGGTGTCCGGCACCCGGCACGCCTTCTTGGTGACGTGTTCCTTGCCCGGCTTGCCTTTCAGCTTGGGCAGCTTGATTCGGGGGATGGTCTCGTCGTGAACCGGCACCTGCTGCAGCAGGTGCCGGATAAGGTTGATCCGGCCGCGCTTCTGGTCGTTGAAATCGACCACGAACCACGGTGTGCGGTCGCTGTGCGTGCGTTCGATCATCGCGTTGCGCAGCCGCCCCATCTCGGCGTACTTGCGTCGCGCGTGCAGATCCACCGGCGACAGCTTCCAGCGTTTCAGCGGATCGGCGGCGCGCTCGGCAAAGCGCTGTTCCTGCTCGGCCTGGTCCACCGTCAGCCAGTACTTGAGCAGGATGATGCCGTCGTCGACCAGCAGCTTCTCGAACGCTGGCACCGCCTGCAGGAAGGCTTCGTACTGGGCCTGGCTGCAGAAGCCCATTGCCGGCTCGACCACGGCGCGGTTGTACCAGCTGCGGTCGAACAGCACGAGTTCGCCGGCATTGGGCAGGTGCGCGACGTAGCGCTGGAAGTACCACTGCGTGGCCTCGGCGTCGCTGGGCTTGGGCAGCGCCACGATGCGGCAGCCGCGGGTGTCCAGCTTTTCGCTGATCGCCTTGATGACGCCGCCCTTGCCGGCGGCGTCACGGCCTTCGAAGATCACCAATAGTCGCTTGCCGCTGCCGCGCAGCTCACGCTGCAGCCGGGTCAGCTCGATCTGGAGTTCCTCCAGCGTCTCGCGATAGTGCTTGCCCATGTTGGTTCCGCCGGTTGTCCTGGCCGGGAAGACTATATCCGCCGGGTGCCACG
>JAJZGE010000015.1 GCA_021798675.1 Pseudomonadota bacterium
CAGCGGCAAGGCCTTCGATTGGTCGCTGCTGCCCGGCGACCTCGCCCAGCCGGTGATCCTTGCCGGCGGCCTGCAGGCGGGCAACGTGGGCGCGGCGATCCGCATTGCGCGGCCTTGGGCGGTGGATGTGGCCAGCGGCGTGGAATCGGCGCCGGGCATCAAGGATGCCGGCAGGTTGCGGGATTTCATCGCGGCGGTGCGCGCCGCGGACGAGGGGGATGCAACGTCATGAGCGAAGGCTCCAGTACCGTGCCGGTGCCGGCCACGATGGAGGAGTGCCGGGTGGATGCAAGCCATCCCTTTGATCCGCGCATCCTGGTCGACCGCGATCGCCCGCTGGCGATCCGCGGACTGGTGCGCGACTGGCCGATCGTCAAGCTCGCGCTGCAGTCGGATACCGCCTTCGCGCAGCGGCTGGCCGAGCTGGACAACGGCACCGACGTCAGCACCCTGATGGTGGCGCCGGAGGCCGATGGCATCGTCGGCTACTCGGCGGACCTGGGCGAAATGAACTACCAGCACTTCAAGGTGCCGGTAACCCTGGGCCTGCAGCGGCTGGCCAGCTACAGCCGGCGGGAGCACGCGCCGGCGCTGGTGATCCAGAGCGCCCGCGTGCGCGAATGCCTGCCGGGCTTGCTGGAGGATCACCAGCTGCCGTTCCTGGCTCCTGCGGTGGAGCCGCGCCTGTGGGTGGGCAACAAGGCCACCACGCCCACCCATTTCGACTCGATGCGCAACATCGCCTGCGTGCTGTGCGGCGCCCGACGCTTCACCCTGTTCCCGCCGGAGCAGTTGCCCAACCTCTACATCGGCCCGCTGGATTTCGCGCCCACCGGTGCAGCGATCAGCCTGGCGCGGCTGGACCGGCCCGACGACCCGCGCTACCCGCGCCTGAAGCAGGCGCTGGCGGCTGCGCAGGCGGTGGAGCTGCATCCGGGCGATGCGATCTACATCCCCCCGCTGTGGTGGCACAACGTGGAGTCGCTGCAGCAGCTGAACGCGTTGATGAACTACTGGTGGAACCCGGTGGACGTGCCCGGCTACAACTCCGGCTATGCACGCGCGGCGCTGTTCCATTGCCTGCTGGCGTTCCGCGAGCTGCCGCCCGCCGAACGGGAGCAGTGGCGCCGGCTGCTGGACTACTACGTGTTCGGTGGCGAGGAAGCGGTGGCGCACATCCCGGAGCATCGTCGCGGCGTGCTTGGGCCGCAGACGCCGGAGATCGTGGAGAAGCTGAAGGAAGGCGCGCGGCAGAATCTCTGACCGCGGCGGTTTTCAGGTCCCGGCCAGTTCGCGGCGCAGCCAGTCCGCCAGGGCCGCGAGCCGTGCATCGTCACTGCGGCGCGCCGAGACCAGCGCCCAGCGCGCGGAGGTTTCGCGGAATCCCCAGGGCGCCAGCAGCCGCCCGCTGGCGAGGTCGTCGGCGACCAGCGGATGTGGCGCGATGGCCACGCCCAGTCCCGCCGCGGCCGCTTCCAGCAGGAAGTAGAGATGGGGCAGGGCCTGCGCCTGCCGCAACGATTCGGCCGGCAGGCCCATCGCACGCGCCCACTCGGGCCAGGCCTGCGGACGCGAGGCGGTATGCAGCAAGGGTTCGTCGCACAGGGCGCTGGCGGGTTGTTCGCGCAGGCGGTCGGCGCCGGGATAGCGCGGGCTGAGCACCGGGCCGATGCGTTCCGGCGCCAGTTCGTGCACCTGCCAGCCGGCGGGCCAGGGCGGGGCGGCCAGCAGCAGGGCGGCATCCACGTTGGCCAGATGGTCGGCTACCGGTTCTTCCTGCACGGCCAGGTGCAGGGTCAGCGCGGGCAGGTCGTGGCGCAGGCGCTCCAGCCGCGGAATCACCCAGCGTGCCAGCACGCTGCCGGAACAGCCGAGCACGCAGGCCGCGCTGGCCTGGGCATTCCGGAGCTGCAGCCAGCCGTCCCGCAATTGCCCGAAGGCGGCGCTGCATAGTTCACGCAGCTGCTGGCCGGTCGTGGTGAGCGCCACACCGCGCCCCTGGCGGGTGAACAGCGGCTGGCCCAGCGCTTCTTCCAGCGTGCGCACCTGGCGGCTCACCGCGCCATGGGTCACGTGCAGTTCCTGCGCGGCGAGGCTCATGCTGCCCAGCCGCGCGGCTGCCTCGAAGGCGCGCAGGGCATTCAATGAGGGCAGGTCGCGATCCGGCATGGCGTGAGTTTAACTCAAGTATCCGGGCAATCTTTTCGCTTTTCTGCAGGGCATCCAGTCGCTAACGTGTGAGCCTGTTGCCGCACCTATCGTGGAGTTTCCATGCCCGAGATCCGGGATTTCCATGCCTTTCCCGATGTCCATGGCCGCTTCGGCCAGTTCGGTGGAAGCTATGTCGCCGAGACCCTGATGGCGCCGCTGGCCGAGCTGACCGAAGCCTACCTGCGCCTGCGCCAGGATCCGGCCTTCATCGCCGAACTCGACCGCGACCTCACCCATTACGTGGGTCGGCCCAGCCCGGTGTATTTCGCCGAACGGTTGACCAGGCACGTCGGTGGCGCGCGCATCCTGCTCAAGCGCGAGGACCTGAACCACACCGGCGCGCACAAGATCAACAACACGGTCGGCCAGGCGCTGGTGGCCCGGCACATGGGCAAGACCCGCATCATCGCCGAGACCGGTGCCGGCCAGCACGGCGTGGCCAGCGCCACGGTGGCCGCGCGGCTGGGCCTGAAGTGCGTGGTCTACATGGGCGCCACCGACATCGAGCGGCAGAAGATCAACGTCTACCGCATGAAGCTGCTGGGCGCCGAAGTGGTGCCGGTGACCTCCGGCTCGAAGACGCTGAAGGACGCGCTCAACGAGGCGATGCGCGACTGGGTCACCAACGTGGCCGACACTTTCTACATCATCGGCACCGTCGCCGGCCCGCACCCGTATCCGCTGATGGTGCGTGACTTCAACGCCATCGTCGGCCGCGAGGCGCGCGCGCAGATGCTGGAGCAGTACGGCCGGTTGCCCGACGTGCTCACCGCCTGCGTCGGCGGCGGCTCCAATGCCATCGGCCTGTTCCACGCTTTCCTCAATGACCGCGACGTGCGCATTGTCGGCGCCGAGGCGGCGGGCGAAGGCATCGCCACCGGCCGTCATGCGGCCTCGCTGGCGGCGGGCCGCCCCGGCGTGCTGCACGGCAACCGCACCTACGTGCTGTGCGACGACAACGGCCAGATCACCGAGACTCACTCGGTTTCGGCCGGCCTCGACTATCCCGGCGTCGGCCCCGAGCATGCTTTCCTGAAGGACGCCGGGCGCGCCGAATATGTCGGCGTCACCGACGACGAGGCGCTGGAAGCCTTCCACCTGCTGGCGCGCACCGAGGGCATCCTCGCCGCGCTGGAATCCAGCCACGCGGTGGCGCAGGCGATCAAGCTGGCGCGCGAGTACCCGTCGGACGGCATCGTGCTGTGCAACCTGTCCGGCCGCGGCGACAAGGACGTGCACACCATCGCCGCGCGGGAGGGAGTGCAGGTATGAACCGCATCGACCGCCGTTTTGCCGCACTGAAGGCCGCCGGCCGCACCGGCCTGATTCCTTTCGTCACCGCCGGCGACCCCTGGCCCGAGCACGTGGTGGCGCTGATGCACGCGCTGGTCGAGTCAGGCGCCGACGTGATCGAACTGGGCGTGCCGTTCTCCGACCCGATGGCCGATGGCCCGGTGATCCAGCACGCCAGCGAGCGTGCCCTCGACAAGGGCGTGGGCATCGGCGACGTGCTGGACTGGGTGGCCGCGTTCCGCCAGCGCGACAGCGACACGCCGGTGGTGCTGATGGGCTACTTGAACCCCATCGAGATCCACGGCTACGCGCGCTTCGCAGCGGAGGCCGTGCGGGCCGGGGTCGATGGCGTGCTGGTGGTCGATTGTCCGCTGGAAGAGTCCGCCGTACTGGCGCCGCTGCGTGAATCGGGCCTCAGGCAGATCCTGCTGGCTGCGCCCACCACGGCGCCGGAGCGCCTGTCGATGCTGTGCGACGCAGCGGAAGGCTTCCTGTATTACGTGTCGTTCGCCGGCATCACCGGCGCGGCGCGCCTGAGCACCACCGATATCGCCGCGCGCGTGGCGGATGTGCGCGCGCAGGCGAAGGCGCCGGTGGCCGTGGGCTTCGGCGTACGCGATGCGGCCAGCGCCAAGGCGATCGCCGGCTTTGCCGACGCGGTGGTGATCGGCAGCGCGCTGGTCGAGCGGCTCGAGGGCGCGGCTTCGGCAGAGGAGATCGCCGGCCGCGTGGCCCTGTTCCTGCGGCCGGTGCGCGAGGCGCTGGACGCACACTGAGCCGTACCGGTCAGCGGCCTTCCCGGGCGCGGATCAGTTCGAGCACCTTGGCCGCGTCCGCTGGCGTGGCCGGGTTGAACACCATCATGCCCAGGTCCGGGCGACCGTCGACGGCGAAGGACGAATATTCCAGCGCGATCTCCCCGGCGTGCGGATGGGTCAGCTGCTTGCGACCCTCGCCGGAGTGGCGCACGTCGCTGTCGCGCCACAGGGCGGCGAACTCGGGGCTTTGCCGTTCGAGTTCGTCGACCAGGGTGAGCACGCTGTCCGCTGCCGCCGCGCCTGCGCGCGTCACGTCGGCACGGAACACCGCCACCACGGAACGCGCCACGCTCTCCCAGTGCTGCTGCGCGGCGCGCACGCGTCCATCGAGGAACATCAGGCGCAGCACGTTGCGCTGCGCGGGCGCCAGCTTGCCGTAATCGGTCAGCACCGCGGCGGCGGCGCGGTTCCACGCCACCACGTCCCAGGTGGTGGTCTTGATCAGCGCCGGGCTGGATGCCATCGCGTCCAGCACGCGCTGCAGCCGTGGCGTGACATCGCCTGCCGGCTGGAAGCGGACTTCCGGCAAGTGGCCCAGCGCGAGCAGGAACAGGTGTTCGCGTTCGGCCCGGTCGAGCCGCAGGGCGCCGGCGATGCGCTCAAGCGCGTCCGGCGAGGGCGCACCGCCGCGACCCTGTTCCAGCCAGGTGTACCAGGTCACGCTGACGTGGGCGCGCTGCGCCACTTCCTCGCGGCGCAGCCCTGGCGTGCGGCGCCGCTCCAGCGGCAGGCCCAGCGTCGTCGGATCGAGCTTCGCGCGCCGGGCCTTGAGGTAGTTCCCCAGCGGGTTCGGCGCCGTGGCCGACGACGGTTTCCTGTTAGTGCTCATACCCGTATGACGTCACGGCTGCATCGGCAGCGGCAAGACGCCGATAGTAGCCGCCATTCCATTCGCGGCAGAGGGCAGACCATGCGTGTTTTCGTTACCGGCGCCACCGGTTTCATCGGCTCGGCCATCGTCGCGGAGCTGCTCCGCAACGGCCATCAGGTACTCGGGCTGACGCGCTCGGATGCCGGCGCGCAGGCACTGGCCGACACCGGTGCCGAGGCGCACCGCGGCAACCTGGAGGACCTGGACAGCCTGCGTCGTGGCGCGGCCCGGTCGGACGGCGTGATCCACTGCGCCTTCGACCACGACTTCTCCAACTTCGCGGCGAATTGCGAAAAGGACAGTCGCGCCATCACGGCCTTGGGCGCCGCGCTCGCCGGTTCGGATCGACCGCTGCTGGTGACCTCCGGTGTCGGCATGGGGATTCCCGGGCCCGGGCTGCCGGCCGCCGAGGACGTTTTCAATCCCGAACACCCGAACCCTCGCAAGGCATCGGAACTGGCCGCGAGCGCCGTGGCGGCGGAGGGCGTCAACGTGTCGGTGGTACGCCTGCCGCAAGTGCACGACACCACCAGGCACGGGCTGATCGCCTATGCCATCGCGGCGGCACGCGAAAAGGGCGTCTCCGCGTTTGTGGGCGACGGCAGCAACCGCTTCTCCGCAGCCCACGTACTCGACGTTGCACGGCTCTACCGGCTTGCCATCGAGAAGGCCGAGCCGGGCGCACGCTACCACGCGGTGGCCGAGGAAGGGGTGGCGTTCCGCGAGATCGCCGCGGTCATCGGTCGCGGCCTGGACGTGCCGCTGGCCTCCCTGTCGCCGGAGGACGCCGCAGCGCATTTCGGCTGGCTCGGGATGTTCGCCGGGCTCGACCTGGCGGCTTCGAGCGCGCAGACTCGGGCGAAGCTGGATTGGACGCCCGTGGGTCCGGGGCTGCTGGATGATCTCGGGCGCCACTTCAGGCCCGGGTGAGCGGGCGCACCACACGCCGGCGTCCGGTGCCTTCGGCGATCTCGGCTAGAATGCGCGCTTCATCCAGAGGCTTCGCTATGAACTGGCTGCAGAAAATCATGACCCCGCGTGCGCACACGCAAGGTACTGCCGCAGGCAAGGGCAAGGTGCCCGAGGGCGTGTGGGAGAAGTGCGCCGGTTGTGCTTCGGTGCTGTACAAGCCGGAGCTGGAACGCAACCTGATGGTCTGCCCCAAGTGCGGTCATCATCACGCCATCCGTGCCCGCACGCGGCTGCTCGCGCTGCTCGACGAGGGTTCGACGCAGGAATTGTGGCCCAGCATGGAAGCCACCGATCCGCTCAAGTTCCGTGACTCCAAGAAGTACCGCGACCGCATCGTGGCGTCGCAGAAGTCCAGTGGCGAGAAGGATTCCCTGGTCGCGATGAGCGGCCGCCTGAAGGGGCGTCCGCTGGTCGCCACCGCGTTCGAGTTCGGCTTCGTCGGCGGCTCGATGGGCTCGGTGGGCGGCGAGAAGTTCGCCCGTGCCGGCGAGCGTGCGCTGGACGAGAAGAGCGCGCTGGTGTGCTTCGCCGCCAGCGGCGGCATGCGCATGCAGGAGGGCCTGTTCTCGCTGATGCAGATGGCCAAGACCTCGGCGGTGCTGGCGAAGCTGCGCGATGCCGGCGTGCCTTACATCAGCGTGCTGACCAACCCGTCCACCGGCGGCGTCTCCGCCAGCATGGGCATGCTGGGCGACATCAACATCGGCGAGCCGAAGGCGCTGATCGGCTTCGCCGGCCCGCGCGTGATCGAGCAGACCGTTCGCGAGACGCTGCCCGAAGGCTTCCAGCGTTCCGAGTTCCTGCTGGAGCACGGCGCGATCGACATGATCGTCGACCGCCGCGAGATGCGCGACAAGCTCGCCGACCTGCTCAACCTGCTGCAGAAGGCGCCGCGCGCGGCGTGACGACCCGCTGCATCGCGCGCACGGTGCCGCCCACGGGCGGCATCGTCGTTTCCGGCGCGGCGGTTTTCCACAAGCGGTGTGGATGCCTGCCGAACAAAGCTGTGGACAAGCCCGGTTCGCTGCTTTGGCGACAAGCACTTGGCACGCGTTGACGAATTTCTGCGCAGTGCGCTGTGCGTTTTCCACAGCAAGTGTGGAAGCACGTGGGCACAGCCTGTGGATAGGTTGCGCAAGTGCTTGACCGCACAACGATGCGCGACGCACTGCGCAGATTTTGCTCAGGCCAGCGCAGTCGCCGCGGTGTGCGCCAGCCATAGCGAAGCGGTGCCCAGTGCGCCGCCGATGCCGATGGCCGCCAGCACGTCGCTGGGGTAGTGCAGGCCCAGGATCACCCGCGACAGGGCAACCAGCACGGTGAAGGTCAGCAGCAACGGCGCCAGCAGCGGATACCAGGCCAGCGCCACCACGGTGAATCCCACCGCCTGCAGGGTGTGGCCGGAGGGGAAGCTGAATTCGTCCAGCGGCGGCACGTGTGCGATCACGCCAGGGCAGGTGCGGAACGGACGCGGCCGGCGCGTGTATCGCTTCAGCAGGCGATAGAGCAGCAGCGCGGCAAACCCGGTAACGGCCATGTGCGCGGCGGCGAGCCCTCCTCGCCGGCCATCCACCGCGACCAGCGCCAGCATCAGCGCGTACCAGAACACGCCGTCACCGAGCCGGCTGACGATGCCGAAGAAGACGCCCACCGCACGGCGTGTGCCCCAGCGGTTCGCCGCGAGGCAGACGCGGCGGTCGAAGGCCAAGCCCCTAGGCGTGGATAGCGACGGTATCGTGCTCATGGTGTGGCTCCTCGGCCAGTGCGCGCAGCAGCGATTCGAATTCGCGGATTACCAGTTCGGGGGACAAGCGGGCCGTGCCCTCGTGCGCGCGGCGGCCCATGTGGCGGATCAGCCCCGGGTTTCCGCCAAGGGTGGCGGTGGCGGCGATGAAGGCTTCGGCGTCGCCGGGTGCGATGCAGTAGCCGTTGTAGCCGTTGCACAGGTGCTCGCGCGCGGCGCCTTCGCGGTAGGCGATCACCGGCACGCCGCAGGCCAGCGCTTCGAGAATCACGTTGCCGAAGGTTTCGCTGAGGCTGGGGAAAGGGAACAGGTCCGCACTGGCGATATGCCGCGCCAGCGCCTCGCCGCGCTGCGTGCCGGCGAAGATGAAGTCGGGATTGGCCGCCTGCAATGCGGCGCGCGCGGGCCCGTCGCCCACCCACACGTAGCGCATCGCTGGCTGTTGCTGTTGCGCGGCACGGAATGCGCGCACGGCGAGATCAAGGTTCTTCTCCGCCGCGATGCGCCCCACGTACAGCATTACCGGCGTGCCTGCATCGACGCTCCACCGCGCACGCAGCGCCGGGTCACGCCGGCCGGGATGGAACAGTTGCGTATCCACCGCGCGGCGCAACAGGCGAGCGTTGTCCACGCCGAGTGCGGCGAGCTCCTGCGCCAGCGCGTCGGTGGGAACCAGGGTGGCGGCGGCGCGCCGGTGGAAGCGGCGCAGGTGGCCGCGCACCAGCGGCCTGAGCCAGGGCAGGCCGTAGTGGCTGGCGTAGCTGTCGAAGCGCGTATGGAACCCGGTGGCCGCCGGGATGCGCAAGGCATTGGCTGCGCGCAGCGCGGAGCCGCCCAGCGGGCCTTCAGTAGCGACGTAGATCGCATCGGGGCGTTCCTGCGACCAGCGTTGGCGCAGGGTATTGCCGGCCGGCAATCCGAAGCGCAGGCCCGGGTAGCGGGGCAGGGCCGCGCCACGGGTGAACACGGTTTCGAACTGCGGCTCGGCCGCGCCGAGCCAAGGCTGGCGCGGGCGCACCACTTCGATCGCATGACCGCGCGCGGCCAGCCCGGTGGCAAGGCCATGCACGGTCAGCGCAACGCCATTGATCTCCGGCGGCCAGGTTTCGCTGACGATGCCGATGCGCATGACGGTTGCCCTCGCGTGATCTGCGCACAGCTTCGCCGCGCGGCTTTGCGCGCGGGTGGCGAATGCGTGACGCGGCGATGACGGCGGCGGTCAGTGCCCGAAATACACCGACACGCCCAGGCCGGCTTCCCATGCGGGGGCCACGCCGCCCAGGCGGTGGCGCATGCTGGCGTCCAGTTGCACGCGTGGCGTGAGCATCCACGCCACGCCCGCGCCGGCACGGCTGCCATGGCCGGCGCCAGCGACGTCCATCACGTCGAATTCCGCGTAGCCGTTGAGCGTCGAGGTGAGGGCGTAGCCGTCGTTCACGGCAAGCTGGCGGCTGTCCTGGCCACCGCTGCGCACGTTTTCCAGGTACAGCGCGGCGGTATTGCGCCGGTCCAGTTGCCAGTTGAAGGCGGCCCCCAACAGGTATTGGCGATACGGGTTGCGGAAGTCGCGCGCTCCGTCGGTGAACTCCACGCTGCCCAATACTCCCCAGCTGAAGTTGCCGTGCGCGGGCAGTGCGAATTTCATGCCCAGCGTGCTGTCACCGCGGCCGTGCTCGACCATGCCGCCCTGGCCGAGGCGGTTGAAGGAACTGCCGAGCTGCAATTCCAGGGCGTGGCCGATGCCCAGCCGCAGCAGGCTGTCGGCGGTGTATTGCGCGCTGCTGCTGCCGCTGCCGTCGCGGCTGAGGCTCCAGTCCGGCAGGCCTTGTTCCAGCGTGATCGCGCCGGCGTCCAGCACGGCCGGCGTGAAGCCAAGGCCGGGCCGGTCGTAGCCGGGGTTGTCCAGCGCAGACGCCCCCGGGACGAAACCGGCCAGCAGCAGTGCCACGCCGATGCACCGGCGGTATCGGCTAAAATCTCTGGTTTCCCGCATCCCCTGTCTACCCCATGACCGTTCGTACCCGTTTCGCCCCCAGCCCCACCGGTTTCCTGCATATCGGTGGTGCGCGCACCGCGCTCTATTGCTGGCTGGAGGCGCGGCGACGCGGTGGCGAGTTCCTGTTGCGCATCGAGGATACCGATCGCGAGCGCTCCACGGACGAAGCCGTGCAGGCGATCCTCGACGCCATGGCTTGGCTCGATCTCTCCGCCGATGAAGCTCCGGTGTACCAGACCAAGCGCCTTGCGCGCTACAGGGAAGTGGCCGAGCGCCTGCTCGCCGAGGGCAAGGCCTATTACGCCTACGAGAGCAAGGAAGAGATCGAGGCCATGCGCGAGGCCGCGATGGCCAGGGGCGAAAAGCCGCGTTACAACGGGTTTTATCGCGACCGCAACGAGCCGTACCGCGAGGATCCGAACCGGGTGATCCGCTTCCGGAATCCGCTGGAGGGCTCGGTGGTGTTCGAGGACAAGGTGAAGGGACGGGTGGAGTGGTCCAACGCCGAGCTGGACGACCTGGTGATCTTCCGCTCCGACGGCTGGCCCACCTACAACTTCGCCGTGGTGGTGGACGACATCGACATGGGCATCACCGAGGTGATCCGCGGCGACGACCACGTCAACAACACGCCGCGGCAGATCAACATCTACCACGCACTGGGCGCGCCGGTGCCGGAGTTCGCGCACCTGCCGATGATCCTCGACAAGGAGGGCAAGAAGCTCTCCAAGCGCACCAATTCGGTGAGCGTGATGGAGTACCGCGAGGAAGGCTACCTGCCGCACGCGATCCTCAACTACCTGGTGCGGCTGGGCTGGTCGCACGGCGACCAGGAGATCTTCTCGCGCGAGGAGATGGTCCGCCTGTTCGACGTCGCCGACGTCAACAAGGCCGCCTCGCGCTTCGATACCGAGAAGCTCAACTGGCTCAACCAGCACTATCTCAAGACCGACGATCCGGTCGCGCTGGCGCCGGCGTTCGCGTGGCACCTGGCGCGGGCCGGCATCGACGCCACATACGGTCCGCAGCCTGCCGACGTGATCGTGGCGCTGCGCGACCGCGTGCACACGCTGAAGGAAATGGCCGAGCGCGCGAAGATCTGGTACGGCCCCATCGAGGCATGGGACGACAAGGCCGTCGCCAAGCACCTGAAGAACGACAGTGCGGCTGCGGTGCTGGAAGCAGCCAAGGGACTGCTGGCCGCCGTCGAATGGAAGCCGGAGCCGATCCACGGCGTGATCGAGCAGGTGGCCGCCAAGCTGGAACTCGGCATGGGCAAGATCGCCCAGCCG
>JAJZGE010000603.1 GCA_021798675.1 Pseudomonadota bacterium
TGCTGATGGAGGTGCGCCAGGAGACCGACTACGTCTTGCACCACGCGCAGAAGATCCTGGCCATCTTCGCCGCCATGCGCGAGTTCGCGCGGCAGCTGCGGGCGGCCGGACACCGGGTGCGCTATCTCGCGATCGACGATGCGGACAACCGGCATGCCATCCCTGACAACCTGGATCGCCTGATCGGCGAGTCCGCTGCCACCGCGTTCGAATACCAGGCCCCGGACGAGTGGCGCCTGGACCGGCAACTTGCCGACTACGCGCACGGACTGAGCATCCCGGCACGCATGATCGATACCGGGCATTTCCTCACCCGGCGCGAGGATGCCGCCGCGTTCTTCGGTGCGCGCCGGCACTGGACGATGGAGCCGTTCTACCGGCAGATGCGCCGGTTGCACCACGTGCTGATGGAACCGGACGGGCAGCCGGCCGGCGGGCGCTGGAACTTCGACGCCGCCAACCGCAAGGCCTGGCCCGGCACGCCGGCCGAGCCGCCGGATCCGCGAGCCCGCCACGACCATCGCCTGTTGTGGGAGCGCATCGTCGCCGCCGGCGTGCGCAGCTTCGGCCAGCCGCAGGCGGAGGACTTCCGCTGGCCGCTGAACCGCACTGAGGCTCTGCTGCAGCTGGATGCCTTCGTGCGCAACGCCTTGCCGTATTTCGGCGACTACCAGGATGCGATGAGCCGTCATGCGCGGCAGCTGTTCCACTCGCTGCTTTCCTTTGCGCTCAACGTCAAGATGCTCTCACCGCGCGAGGTGATCGCGCGCGCGGAGGCTGCGTGGCACGCGGGCGAGGCGCCGTTGGCCGCGGTGGAGGGTTTCGTGCGGCAGATCCTCGGCTGGCGCGAATACGTGCGCGGCGTTTACTGGGCACGCATGCCGGCCTACGCCACAGGCAATTTCTTCGGCCACGCGCGCCGCCTGCCGCACTGGTTCTGGAACGGCGACACGCGGATGAACTGCCTGCGCCACGCCATCACGCAGTCGCTCGAACACGCCCACGCCCACCACATCCAGCGACTGATGCTGATCGGCAACTTCGCCCTGCTGGCCGGACTCGATCCCGACGCATTGCACCGCTGGTACCTGGGCATCTACATCGACGCCTTCGAATGGGTCGAGCTGCCCAACACGCTGGGCATGAGCCAGTTCGCCGACGGTGGCCTGCTGGCCACCAAGCCCTACGTTTCCGCCGCCGCCTACATCCACCGGATGGGCGACTACTGCAGCGCCTGCCACTACCGGCAGGCGGACCGCACGGGGGAACGCGCCTGCCCGTTCAATGCCCTGTACTGGGACTTCCTGGCGCGCCAGCGCGCGCGCCTCGCGCACAACCCGCGCCTGGCGATGCCGTACCGGCAGCTGGACCGCATGGCGCCGGCACGACTCGGCGAACTGCGTGCACGCGCCGCAACCCTGCTGTCCCGCCTGGATGAACTGTGACGGCCGTCGGTCCGACGGGATCCAACGGGCACCCGGCTACGTAGAAATACGGGTAGCCCCCGATGTGCCTGCACGCCGGGACTCCGTCCCGCCAGCGACCGAGGAAGACCATGTCCACGCCCATGCCGAACATCCCGCACCTCTCCCACCTGCCCGCCGCCTCGGTTTCGCAGCGCGTCGGCGAGCGCCTGCGCACCGCGGGCGCACGATTCCACGCCAACGACAACATCGCGGACTACCTAGAAGCCGGCGAGCTCGAGGCGATCGAGCAGGAAGTCGCCTGCAAGGCGCAGGCGCTGCTGCGCGCGCTGGTGATCGACGTCGAGCACGACCACAACACGCGTGAAACCGCGCGCCGGCTCGCCAAGATGTTCGTGCGGGAAGTATTCGCCGGGCGCTACCAGTCGGCGCCTGCGGTCACCGAGTTTCCCAACGCGGAACGCCTGAACGAGCTCATGGTGGTGGGGCCCTTGCGCGTGCGCAGCGCCTGCTCGCACCACCTGTGCCCGATCATGGGACGCGTGTGGATCGGCGTGCTGCCGAATGCCAGTTCCAACCTGATCGGCCTTTCCAAGTACGCCCGGCTGGTGGACTGGGTGATGAGCCGCCCGCAGATCCAGGAAGAGGCCGTGAGCCAGATCGCCAACCTGCTGGAACAGCGCCTGCAGCCCGACGGCATCGCCGTGGTGATGGAGGCAGACCACTATTGCATGCATTGGCGCGGCGTGAAGGACGACGAAGCGCGCATGACCAACAGCGTGATGCGCGGGGCGTTCCTCGGCGATCCGTCGCTGCGCAAGGAGTTCCTGAGCCTGCTGCCCCGGCACGGGGCATGAACCCGACCGGCCGGGTCAGCGCGCTGCGAAGGCGCTGATCTGCCGGTTCTCCACGATCGGCGGATAGGGCGCTCCGGCGCGCACCAGCGCCAGCATGCAGCGCCCCACCGCTTCGGTGGTGGTGAAGCTTGCCGGCATCAGCCTCTCCGCCAGCGCCAACACCGGCGTGCCCAGCCCGTAGATGACGCGCCGGATGCGGTGCGGCGAGCGTTCGCCCTGGGTTGGCCGGATCCCGCCCGGGCGTAGGCA
>JAJZGE010000016.1 GCA_021798675.1 Pseudomonadota bacterium
CTGGGCAACGTGGCGGTCACCGCGCACTACACGCCCGGCCACACCGCCGGCAGCACGTCGTGGACCTGGACCTCCTGCGAAGGCCGGCGCTGCCTGCGCATCGCCTATGCCGACAGCCTCAGCGCGATCAGCGCCCCCGGCTACCGCTTCCTCGACCATCCCGCCTATGTCGCCGGCTTCCGCCGTGCCCTCGCCACTGTCGCCGCGCTGCCCTGCGACATCCTGCTCACCCCGCACCCCGACGCCAGCGGCTTCTGGGAGAAGGTCGCCCGGCGCAAGTCGCCTGCCGACGTGGCGCCGTTGATCGATCCGCAGGCCTGCCGCGACTACGCGGCCGACGCCGGCAAGGACCTCGACGCGCGATTGGCGAACGAGCGCGCGGCCCAGTGACCCGCGCGCGTCCGTACCGCTGGCCTTACGCCTTGCCGTAGCGCTGCTGCAGCAGCGCGAACACCGCACGCAGGCCCATCGCCTCGCCGCCGCGCGGGCGACCGGGCCGGTCGGCGTCGTTCCAGGCGTAGGTGTCCAGGTGCAGCCAGGGCAGGCCGTCGGGCACGAAGCGTTCCAGGTACAGCGCGGCGGTGATCGCGCCGGCGTGGCGCGAGGGGCCGCCGTTGGCGAAGTCGGCGAGGTAGGAGTCGAGCATCTTGCGGTAGGGGCGCCACAGCGGCAGCCGCCACAGCGGATCGGCCACCGCCTTGCCGGCGGCCAGCGCCGCATCGGCCAGCGCATCGTCGTTGCCGAACAGCGCGGGCAGGTCGGGGCCGAGCGCCACGCGCGCGGCGCCGGTGAGCGTGGCGAAGTCGATCATCAGCGCCGGCTGCTGTTCGGCGCCGTAGGCCAGCGCATCGCAGAGGATCAGGCGGCCTTCGGCGTCGGTGTTGTCGATCTCCACGCTGTGGCCGGCGCGGGTCACCACCACTTCGCCGGGGCGCAGCGCGTTGCCGCTCACCGCGTTCTCCACCGCGGGCACCAGCAGGGTGAGCCGCACCGGCAGCTGCGCCTGCATCACCAGCCCGGCCAGCGCGATCGCGTGCGCGGCGCCGCCCATGTCCTTCTTCATCCAGCGCATGCCGTCGGAGGACTTCAGGTCGAGGCCGCCGGTGTCGAAGCACACGCCCTTGCCGACGATCACCAGCTTCGGGTGATCCGCCTTGCCCCAGCTCAGTTCGAGCAGCCGCGGCTCGCGATGGCTGGCGCGGCCCACCGCGTGGATGGTGGGAAAGTTCGCCTTCAGCAGTTCGTCGCCGACCCAGTCGCGCACCTTGGCCTTGTGCGCCTTGCCGAGGTGCTTGACCGCCTTGCCGAGTTGCTCGGGGCCCATGTCCTCGGTGGGCGTGTTGACCAGGTCGCGCACCAGCGCGGTGGCTTCGTCCAGGGGCTGCACCGCGGCGAGCGTGGCGGCGTCCACCGCCAGCGCGGCCGGCGCGCGCTTCGCCGTGCGGTAACGGGTGAACTGGTAGGCGCCCAGCGCCCAGCCCAGCGCCGCCTGCACGGGGTCCAATGACACGCCCTCCGCGGCGAGCTGGTACACGCCCTCGGGCAGCGTGGTCGGCAGCCCGCCCAGCGCGCCCAGCGGATCGGCCGCATCCACGCCCACCAGCACGCGGTCGAGCTTGCCGTGCGCATCGGCGAGCAGCAGGGTGCTGCCGGGCCGGGCGTCGAAGCCGTTCGCCTCCAGCCAGCGCCGCTGCGCGGCATCCAGGCGCTTCTTCGCGCCGGCAAGGTGACGGGCGTCGGTGGCCTCGATCGTGATGCGATGGCGGGGAGCGGCGGAGCGGTCGAGCAGGGCTGGCATGGATGGCCTCGCGTGGCATGCGGGTTGGGCAAACCGCAATGATGCGCCGATGCGGCCCTGCGGTCACGCCGCGGCGTGGCTCTCCAGCCAGTCGGCGAGCCCGCCCAGGTCGTTGAAGACCAGCTCCGGCGGCTCGCCCAGCGCGGCGGGCCAGGCTTTGCCGTGGCGATTGATCCACGCCGCGCGCAGGCCGGCGCGGTGGGCGCCGACCACGTCGAGCTCGGGGTCGTCGCCCACGTGCAGCACCTCGTGCGCGGCTACGCCGAGGCGGCCGACCGCAGCGAGGAAGATGCGCGGATCGGGCTTGGCCGCACCCACGTCGCGCGAGCAGACGTGGTGGGCGAAATGTGCCTGCACGCCGGTGCGCGCGAGGTCGGCGTTGCCGTTGGTGAGGCTGGCCAGCGGCCAGCGCGCGGCGAGCCGTTCGAGCGCGGGCAGGCTGTCGGGCCAGGGCTCCACCGCGTTGCGGGCTGCGAAGTAGATCTCCCACAGCGTCTCCAGCGGCGCATCGGCGATGCCGCAGGCAACGAAGACGTGCTGCTGGGTGAGCCGGCGCTGGGTGGTGAAGTCGTGGGCGAGGTCGGGCCGCGACTCGGCCACCTGCGCGCGCAGCGCGCGCATGGCCGGGATCGGCCAGGCGCGGGCCACCTCGGGCCAGTGTGCGCGCAGGTAATCGTCCACCGCGCGGTCCGCCAGCTCGAGCGCCGGCAGCACCGGCCATAGGGTGTCGTCGAGGTCGAGCGTGACGGCGCGTATCGGCACGGCGGGAGCCTGCGGCCAGGCTCTCAGTTGCTGCTGATCCGCAGCGACTGGCCGAGCCGGATGTTGTCGTTCTTCAGGTGGTTCCAGGTGCGCAGGTCGGCCACGGTCACGCCGTGCCTCTCGGCGATGACGGACAAGGTGTCGCCCTTGACCACGGTGTAGCTGGCCGTGGCATGGGACGACGCGCTGCCGGTTCCGCTGGCGGAGGCCATCCTGGCGTTCGCCGCGTTGCGGCTGTCCAGCGCGGCACGGGCGTCGGCGGTGCGCTGCGAGGTCGGCGCGATGGCGGAGGCCGCGGCGTAGGTGGCGCCCGGCGCGGCGATCGGCGGGACGATAGGTGCCTTGGCGGTGCTGGCGGTCGCCTCGTCGAACACCTTGTCGCGGCGCTGCTGGTCCTCGGCCGCCAGCGCGATGCCGTCCTGGTACGGCAGCACCATGTGGCTGCGCAGCGCGGCCTTGGCCTTGTCGGTCTGCAGGTAGTCGAGGAAATCCTGCACCGCGGCGGCCTTGCTGCTGTTCGGGTTGCTCACCAGGTACAGCGGTGCGTACAGCGGATAGCTGCCGTTGGCGACGTTCGCCAGGGTCGGCGCCACGTTGTCGATCGGGATGGTGCGCAGCTTGCGGTTGCCGATCACGTCGGCCAGCGTGGACACGCCCAGCGCGTTCGGATCCAGCGCCACGCCCTGCTCCAGCGCATCGGTGTTGAGGTAGTAGCGCGAGGCGGAGATCTGCTGGTCGCCGCGGCCGAACAGCAGGCTGCGCAGGCTGTATTCCACGCCGTCGTTCGGGCTGATCACCGCGTACAGGTCGATCGGCGCGTCCCTGCCGCCCACGTCCTTCCAGTTCCTGACGTAGCCCAGGTAGATCTCGTGCAGCTGGCGCGCGGTGAGGTTGCGTATCGGGTTGGCCGGGTTGGCGATCATCACCAGCCCGTCCCACGCCACCGGCGTGAAGGTGAGGCGGGCGTTCTCGGGCGTGCCGTCGCTGGGGCGCGCGCTGCCGGCGATATCGGCGGTGCCGCCGGCCACCGCATCGATGCCCGAGGCGGTGTTGAACGGCTGCAGCACGATGCGGCCGTGGCCGCTGCGCTCCCATGCCTTCGCGACGTTGTCCATCACCGCGCGGCCGGTGGCGACGTCGCCGCGCCAGATCAGCGTGGTGCGGCTCGCCTTGTGGGTGACCGGCGCCTTGTGGCGGACGACGGGGTGGTGGGTCGGTTTCGTCGCGGCGAACGCGGGGGCGGCGAGGCAGGCGCCGAACAGGAGGGCAGGCAACAGGCGGACAGCACGAACGGACATGGCGACGGAAGACCCCGACAGGAATGGGTGGCGAAGGAGTGAGGGTGGCGGCGCGTGATCCCGGCCGGCGCACAAAGGTGGACGAACGCCGGTTATTTCAACGGCTTGGGGGCAAAACATCAAGCGCAAACAGGCGCCATTGCGACGCAGGCACACCCGCATGCGTGCTGCGGTTCACGTTGCGCGCCATGCGTTTGCGCATGGCGCGCAACGTCGCATCCCTGTCGATGGCGAGGCCGGCGACGTTGCCGCCGGCCTGCCGCTCACTGGATCAGCACGTAATGCGTGCCCTGGTCGTCGGCCACCACCAGCGCGAGCTGGCGCGGGCGCACGCCGGCGAGTTCGCGCAGCATGCGCAGGTCGGTGATGCGCATGTTGCCCACGCCGATCACCAGGTCGCCGGCGACCAGGCCGGCGGCGGCGGCGCGGCTGTTCGGCTGCACCGCGCTCGCCACGGCGCCGTACATGCCCTGGCTGCGCTGGCGCCGGCTGAGTTCGGTGAAGGTGACGCCGGCGAGGCGCGGATCGAGCCGCGCGCCGTCGATGCTGGCGAGTTGTTCCGGGCGCAGCACCGCGCTGACCTCGCGCGCCTTGCCGCCGTGCAGCACGCCCAACTTTACCGTGCTGCCCACCGGCAGCAGGCCTTCGGCGTTGCGCAGTTCGTCGACGCTGTGCAGCGGCTTGCCATTGATCGAGGTGACCACGTCGCCGGGCCGCAGGCCGGCCTGCTCGGCGGGCGAGCCGGCATCCACGCCGGTCACCACCACGCCGTGGTCCTGCGCCAGGCCGAGCAGGCGCGCGATGCGCGGCGTGATGTCCTGCGACTGCAGGCCCAGCGTGCCGCGCTCCACCTTGCCGTGCGCGATCAGCTGCTGCATCACCTCGCTGGCGAGGTTGCTGGGGATCGCGAAGCCGATACCCACGTTGCCGCCCGAGGGCGAGAAGATCATCGTGTTGATGCCCACCAGCTGGCCGCGCAGGTTCACCAGCGCGCCACCGGAGTTGCCGGGGTTGATCGAGGCATCGGTCTGGATGAAATTCTGGTAGCGCGAGTCGCCCAGGCCGGAGCGGCCCAGCGCGGAGACGATGCCCGAGGTCACTGTCTCGCTGAGCCCGAAAGGTTCGCCCACCGCCACCACGTAGTCGCCCACGCGCAGCGCGGAGGAGTCGGCCACCGGCAGCGCCTGCAGGTGGGAGGCGTGGATCTGGATCACCGCCACGTCGGTGTCCGGGTCGGTGCCCACCAGGGTGGCCTTGAACGTGCGGCCGTCCTGCAGCGTCACCGTGATGTCGTCGGCGCCGCCCACCACGTGGTTGTTGGTGAGGATGTAGCCCTTGGCCGCGTCCACGATCACGCCCGAGCCCAGGCTCTGCTCCACCCGCTCGCGCGGCGCGGCCGGCAGGCCGAAGAACTGGCGGAACACCGGATCATCGAAATAAGGATTGCGCACCTGCACGCGCGTCTTGCTGGAGATGTTCACCACCGCCGGCGTCACGTGTTGCAGCATCGGCGCCAGCGAGGGCATGGCCTGGCCGTCGACGGCGGGCGGCATCGCGGCGCGGCTGGCGGCGGGCAAGGCGAGGCCGACAAGCAGCGCGCAGGCGCCGGCCAGCCGCAGCGGGAAACGGGGCAAACGGAACGACATCGGACTCCTCCTGCCGGGGATCGGGAAACGGCGCATTCGACTGCCGCAGGCGGTATCAGGTTCCCGCGCGCGGCGTGGCGCCGACAGCGTACGCGACACTTTACATCGCGCTTCCCCGGCGCTACCTTGCCATCGGTTCGCAACCACAACATCTTGTGCTTGTCTGCGGGCGGTCGGACAAGCACTGGTGGGGCGAATCGCTGCACAGGGGAAGTCCGGCATCCAGTCGGCAAGGCGGCGCCGCGGCATCCAACCGCTGCGCGCCGCGCGATCCGGCGATGACGACGGCAATCAACAACAAGGCCGCAAGGCCGCTAGAAGAAGAGGTCAGGGAACCGATGAGCACAGCACGCGTGCCAGCCACGGGATCGGAACTGCAACGCGATGCCGCCGTGGCGATCCCGCTGCAACCTGCCTCGCAGGACATCTGGGACAAGAAGTACCGCCTGCGCACCAAGGCCGGCGAGCCGGTGGACATCGACGTGGACGGCACCTGGCAGCGCGTGGCGCGCGCCCTGTCCGACGTGGAGGCCACCCCCGAACTGCGCGAGCAGTGGAACGAACGCTTCCTGTGGGCGCTGCGCCGCGGCGCGATCCCCGCCGGCCGCATCACCTCCAACGCCGGCGCGCTGGAGCACAAGCCCGCCACCTCCACCATCAACTGCACCGTGTCCGGCACCATCCGCGACTCCATGGACGACATCCTGGAGAAGGTGCACGAGGCCGGCCTCACACTGAAGGCCGGCTGCGGCATCGGCTACGAGTTCTCCACGCTGCGCCCGCGCGGCGCGTACGTGTCGGGCGCCGGCGCGTACACCAGCGGCCCGCTGTCCTTCATGGATATCTACGACAAGATGTGCTTCACCGTGTCGTCCGCCGGCGGTCGCCGCGGCGCGCAGATGGGCACGTTCGACGTCAGCCATCCCGACGTGAAGGAATTCATCCGCGCCAAGCGCGAGGACGGCCGCCTGCGCCAGTTCAACCTCAGCCTGCTGGTCACCGACGGCTTCATGCAGGCGGTGGAGCACGACCAGGACTGGCCGCTGGTGTTCCCGGTGCACGTCAAGGAACAGGACGAGATCGAGCTCAACGACCCGGCCAAGGTGGTGTGGCGCGAGTGGCCCACCCACGAGAACTACGTGGCCCGTGAAGACGGCCTGGTCGCCTGCAAGGTGTACGGCCACATCCGTGCGCGGCACCTGTGGGACATGATCATGGTCTCCACGTACGACTACGCGGAGCCTGGGTTCATCCTGATCGATAAGGTCAACGAGATGAACAACAACTGGTGGTGCGAGCACATCCGCGCCACCAACCCGTGCGTCACCGCCGATACGCGTCTGGCGACTCAGTACGGCATGGTACCGATCGGTGAGCTATACGCTACCGGCAAGCCGCTGTCGGTATCGGTGGATCGCCGCTCACTGGAGATGGACGGCCGTGGCGTGGAGACGCGCCCCGCCAAACCCGCATTCATGACGGCGCGACAGGCGCCGGTGTATCGGGTTCGTACCGAAGACGGCTACGAGATCAAGGCCACCGAATGGCATGATTTCTACGTCGAGCGTGGCAAGGTCAAGCTGCGCGACCTGAAGATCGGCGAACGCATCTTGGTGCAGTCGGGCAAAGGCCAGTTTGGCCATCAGGGCAGCGAGGACCTCGGTCTGTTGCTTGGCCTTATCGCCGGCGACGGCCATTTCACCAATCGCGGCAAGGAACAGCAGGCGGCGGTGATCACCCTGTGGGGCGAGGATCGCGCTCTGGCTGACCGAGTGGCGGCCTACGTCAACACGCTTATCGCGCATACCGCGCATACCGCGCATACCGCGCATGCCGGCCGCGACTACCAAGTATCGCCCGTGGCGGTGCCCGAGCGCCAGCAGGTGTTCATCCGCTCAGTGTTGCTGGCGCGCCTGCTCGAACACTACGGTTTCAGTGCAACCACCAAGCTGCGTGTTCCCGAGGTGATCTGGCGTGGTTCGGAGGCGTGCGTTAGGGCCTACTTGCGTGCACTATTCCAGTGCGACGGTACGGTGAACGTGTCGAGCGGCAGTCAAAGCTGCTCGATCCGTCTGGCGTCCAGTGAGCAGAGCCTGTTGCAGGACGTGCAGATGCTGCTGGCGAATTTCGGCGTGTTCTGCCGCATTCACAAGCGCCGTCCCGCGCAGGAACGCATGATGCCGGATGGCCACGGGTCAAACCGTGCATACCGCTGCTCCGCCAATTACGAGCTGATTGTGGATGGCGAGTCACGCGAGCGCTTCATGGATGAGGTCGGCTTCCTGCTGCCGCGCAAGAACGAGCGCTACCGAGCCTGGCGCGAGGGCAAGCTGCTGCGTAAGAGCCAGCGCTTCGCATCGCGCATCGAAAGCATCGAGTACGTCGGCGAGGAGCCGGTGTTCGACACTACTCAACCGGATCACAACGCGGTCATTTTCAACGGTCTGGTGACTGGGCAGTGCGGCGAGCAGCCCTTGCCGCCGTACGGCTCCTGCCTGCTCGGCTCGATTAACCTCACCACCTTCGTGCGCGACCCGTTCGGCCCCAAGGCCCGCTTCGACTGGGACGAATACCGCGAAGTGGTGAAGGTGTTCACCCGCATGCTGGACAACGTGGTGGAGATCAACGGCCTGCCGCTGGAGCAGCAGCGCAACGAGATCATCAGCAAGCGCCGCCACGGCATGGGCTACCTTGGCCTGGGCTCCACGCTCGCCATGCTCAAGCTGCGCTACGGCAGCGTCGAGGCGGTCTCTTTCACCGAGGACGTTTCGCGCGAGATGGCCGTGGCCGGCTGGGAAGTGGCGCTGGACCTGGCCAAGGAAAAGGGCGTGGCGCCCGTGCTCGCCAGGGAGTACACCGTCACCGGAGACATGCTGCGCAAGCGCCCGGAAATGGCGAAGGACGGTTGGAAAGTCGGGGACGCCATCCCCGGCCGTGTGCTGCACGCCAAGTACAGCCGCTACATGCAGCGCATCGCCGAGGTGGCGCCCAACCTGGTGGCGCAGCTCGCCGAGACCGGCGCGCGCTTCACCCACCACAGCTCGATAGCGCCCACTGGCACCATCTCGCTGTCGCTGGCCAACAACGCCAGCAACGGCATCGAGCCCAGCTTCGCCCACCACTACTCGCGCAATGTGATCCGCGAGGGCAGGAAGACCAAGGAAAAGGTCGAGGTCTACAGCTACGAGCTGCTGGCCTACCGCGCGCTGATCAACGCCAACGCGATGCCGTACTCCGATGACCCGCAGGCCAAGCTGCCGGACTACTTCGTCGCGGCCGACGACATCAGCCCGAAGCAGCACGTGGACATCCAGGCCGCCGCGCAGAAGTGGGTCGACTCGTCGATCTCCAAGACCGCGAACGTGCCCACGGACTACCCCTACGAAGACTTCAAGGACATCTACTTCTACGCCTACAAGCAGGGTCTGAAAGGGTGCACCACCTTCCGCTTCAACCCTGCTGCTTTCCAGGGCGTGCTGGTGAAGGAAGCCGACCTCGCCAACACCCTCTACCACTTCGAACTGGAAGACGGTAGCGTTATCGAACTTCGCGGCAACGAGGAAGTGGAATACGACGGCGAGATGCACACCGCCGCCAACCTCTTCGATGCCCTGAAGGAAGGCTATTACGGCAAGTTCTGACACCGAGTCCACGAACGCAACGATCATCGCCGAGGGGTACACCCGCATGTCCATCGATACCGAAGTCGAAGTGCAAAACAGTGCTGTGCCGGCCGCCCCCGCGGAACCGGTGATCGAAGTGCCGGCCGTCGCCGCGCCCGCACCGGTCGTGCCGGCTGCCGCGCCGAAGAAGACCGCCGCCAAGAAGAGGGCTGCGCCGAAGAAGGCCGCACCGAAAAAGGCGGCGGCCAAGAAGGCTCCGGCCAAGAAGGCGGTGAAGAAAGCCGCCAAGAAGGCCGCGGCCAAGAAGCCCGCCGCCAAGAAGGCCGTGAAGAAGGCTGCCGCCAAGAAAGCGGTGAAGAAGGCTGCGAAGAAAGTCGCGAAGAAGGCCGCTCCCGCCAAGAAGGCGGCGAAGAAGGCCGCGAAGAAGGTTGCCGGCAAGGCGAGGAAGGTCGCCAAGGCCGCAAAGAAGGTCAGCAGCAAGAAGACGGCGAAGAAAGCCGCTCCCAAGAAGACAGCCAAGAAGGCTGCCGTGAAGAAGGCCGCCAAGGCGGTCAAGAGGTCCACTGCCAGCAAGAAGGCGAGCGTCAAGTCGGCGAAGAAACCCGCCGCCAAGAAGGCCGCCCGCAAGAAGTAAGTCCAGAAGCAGCCGGCCCGGCCTCGCGCCGGGCCGGCTGTTTTTCTCTCTGCGGCGGCGTGCTTTTGCTCGTCATCCCGGCGAAGGCCGGGATCCAGTGCCTCCCGCTACCGCCGGAATGAGGCATTCCGGAACGTCCGCAGGTTTGTTTTCTACGCGCCGCCGTCCACTCAGGTAAAGAACATCATGGCGATCAAGATCGAAAAGAAGATCAAGGGCTACAACGTCGTCAAGCCCGAGGACAAGGCCGCGCCCGCGCCCGCGCCTCAGGCCAAGGCCGCCGCCGAGCCGCGCCAGGCCGAAGTCATCCAGATGCACGAGAGTCTGGAGCGCCCCGAGCAGCTCATCGGCTCCACCTTCAAGATCAAGTCGCCGCTGTTCGAGCACGCGCTGTACGTCACCATCAACGACATCGTGCTTAACGCCGGCACCAAGCACGAGCAGCGCCGCCCCTTCGAGATCTTCATCAACTCGAAGAACATGGATCACTTCCAGTGGATCGTGGCGCTCACCCGCATCCTCTCTGCCGTGTTCCGCAAGGGCGGCGACGTCACCTTCATCGTGGAAGAGCTGAAGGCCGTGTTCGACCCCCGCGGCGGCTACTTCAAGGCCGGCGGCGTCTACATGCCCAGCATCGTCGCCGAGATCGGCGCGGTGATCGAGCAGCACATGAAGAACATCGGCCTGATCCACGATCCAGAGATGAGCGACAGCCAGCGCGCGCTGATCGCCGAGAAGCGGGCTGCCTACGAAGCCAATTCGGTCAAGAAGCCGGACGCCGCCGCTGATGCGCCTGCCGAATCCAACGGCAGCTTCCCGCCTGGTGCCACGTTGTGCCAGAAGTGCAATACGCAGGCGCTGGTGCTGATGGACGGGTGTCAGACTTGTTTGAATTGTGGGTATAGCAAGTGTGGGTGAGCGCGCTCGAATTGCCAACGTGTTGGCGCTCGTGTGGGGATACCCAAAAGGCGCTAGTCGAGACCCCATAAGTCGCTAGCAGGCTGTCGAGAAACCTCTGCGCATCGCCGCGGTCATAGATGCTCTCAATCACTGACCGCTTGATCCGATGCGCAGCCCCGACGTCCAGCAGCTTGGCATGTTTTCGTATGTATCGGTCGAGGATCGGGTGCCGCCGGATCATCCGATCCGCAAGCTTCGGATTCTGGTGGACGCGATCCTGGGCGAGCTCGATGAACTGCTGGCGGCGCGCTACGCCGCAGGCGGTCGCCCGTCGATCCCGCCCGAACGCATCCTGCGCGCCTCGCTGCTGCAGGTGGTTTACAGCGTGCGCAGCGAGCGGCTGCTGATGGAGCAGCTCAACTACAACCTGCTGTTCCGCTGGTTCGTCGGCCTGAACATCGACGACCCGGTGTGGGATCACTCGACGTTCTCCTTCAACCGCCAGC
>JAJZGE010000604.1 GCA_021798675.1 Pseudomonadota bacterium
ACGGTCAGCGGCGCCTTCTCGTCGTGCAGGTTCAGGCGGATCGGCCCGCGGTTGGTATGCAGGGTGACTTGGATGGCCATGGCTTCCTCTGGCTTGGTATCGGAATCGAAGCGCCGCTGTACGGCAGGTGGATGGCGAAGAATAGCGCAGCTCGAAAGCACGAGCGGATTGCGGCCCAAGCGCGTATAATCCACCGGTTACCCCTTCTGAAACCTGCGTGACGACCCCGCGTCGCCCGAGCCCCGCCCATGTCCATCGAAAACCTGCGCAACATCGCCATCGTCGCCCACGTCGACCACGGCAAGACCACCCTCGTCGACCAGTTGCTGAAGCAATCCGGCACGCTCAACGAGCGCACCGTGCTGGCCGAGCGCGTGATGGACAGCAACGACCAGGAAAAGGAGCGCGGCATCACCATCCTGGCCAAGAACACCGCGATCACGTGGAACGGCAACCGCATCAACATCGTCGACACCCCCGGCCACGCCGACTTCGGCGGCGAGGTGGAGCGCGTGCTGTCGATGGTGGACACCGTGCTGATCCTGGTCGACGCGATGGACGGCCCGATGCCGCAGACCCGCTTCGTGACGCAGAAGGCGTTCGCGATGGGCTTCAAGCCGATCGTGGTGGTCAACAAGATCGACCGCCCGGGCGCCCGCCCGGAGTGGGTCGTCGAGCAGGTGTGGGACCTGTTCGACCGCCTCGGCGCCACGCCGGAGCAGATGGATTTCCCGATCGTCTACGCGTCGGCGCTGAACGGCTACGCCAGCCTCGATCCGGAAGTCCGCGAAGGCGACATGACCCCGCTGTACCAGGCCATCATGGATCACGCGCCCAAGCCGGAAGTGGATCCGGAAGGCCCGTTCCAGATGCGCATCAGCCAGCTCGACTACAACAACTTCGTCGGCGTCATCGGCATCGGCCGCATCCAGCGCGGCACGCTGAAGAAGAACATGCCGGTCGCGGTGATCAACCGCGAAGGCAAGAAGCGCCAGGGCAAGGTGCTGCAGGTGCTCGGCTTCCTCGGCCTGGAGCGCATCGAGCAGGACAGCGCCGAGGCGGGCGACATCGTGGCCATCTCCGGCATCGCCGACCTGACCATCTCTGACACCGTCTGCGCGCTGGACACGCCCGAGGCGCTGCCGGCGCTGACCGTGGACGAGCCGACCATCTCGATGACCTTCCAGGTCAACAGCTCGCCGTTCGCCGGCAACAAGGATCTCAGCGGCGGCAAGTTCCTCACCAGCCGCCAGCTCAAGGATCGCCTGGACCGCGAGCAGGTGCACAACGTGGCGCTGAAGGTCGAGCAGGGCTCCGACGCCGACAAGTTCCTGGTCTCCGGCCGCGGCGAGCTGCACCTGTCGGTGCTGATCGAAAACATGCGCCGTGAGGGCTACGAGCTGGCGGTGTCGCGCCCGGAAGTGATCATCAAGGAGATCGACGGCCAGAAGATGGAGCCGATCGAGCAACTGGTGGTCGACGTGGAAGAGATCCACCAGGGCCCGGTGATGGAGCGCCTCGGCATGCGCAAGGGCCAGCTCAAGAACATGGAGCCGGACGGCAAGGGTCGCGTGCGCCTCGAATACATGATCCCGGCGCGCGGCCTGATCGGTTTCCAGAACCAGTTCAAGACCCTCACCCAGGGTTCGGGCCTGCTGTTCCACGTGTTCGACCACTACGGCCCGAAGGAAGAAGGCCAGATCGCCAAGCGCCAGAACGGCGTGATGATCGCCAACGCCGGCGGCACCACCCCCGCCTACTCGCTGGGGCCGCTGCAGGAGCGCGGCAAGCTGTTCGCCGCCGAAGGCGACAACGTGTACGAAGGCCAGCTGGTGGGCATCCACGCCAAGGACAACGACCTCACCGTCAACGTGATCAAGCCCAAGCCGCTGACCAACATGCGTGCCTCGGGCAAGGACGACGCGATCCAGCTCACCCCGGCCACCAAGTTCTCGCTGGAACAGGCGCTGGACTTCATCGACGACGACGAGCTGGTCGAGGTCACGCCGAAGGAGATCCGCCTGCGCAAGAAGCACCTCACCGAGAACGACCGCAAGAAGGCTTCGCGCGGCGGCTGAGCCAAGCCGCTGCATGCGACGCAACCGAAGGCCGCCGCAAGGCGGCCTTTCGTTTGCCGGATAACCCGGCATCCCGCGCGCGCTCGATGTGCCCGCTCCCGCGTGCGAACCTCGGGCTTCGCCCCGGCGTGGACGCATGCGACCCGGAAGTTCCGCCCAGCGGAAGGCGCGACGGACTTACCGCCTGCTTGCCGGAGGCGTATTGTCACCGACTGCACCATGGCGGCCGCGCGTCGGACGCCCCCATCAACCACCACACGGAAGGCTCAACCATGCAGACCCATATCCTGGGCACCACCATGCCGGTACTCGAAGTGCAGTTGGACCCCGGCGAGAGCGTCTTCGCCGAAAGCGGCGAGCTGTCCTGGATGAGCGCGTCGATCCAGATGACCACCCACACCCAGATGGGCGGTGGCGGGGGCCTGTTCGGCATGTTCAAGC
>JAJZGE010000605.1 GCA_021798675.1 Pseudomonadota bacterium
CTGCGCAGTGGGCTGGTTGTACCAGCTCGACCAGGTCTTGCCGCCGTTGAGGGTGATCAGGGTGCCCTGATCGATGCCGAGGATCTGCCGGTTGGAGTCGGTCGGGTCGATCCACATCTGGTGGAAATCATCGCCGGTGGGATCACCCTTGAGCGCGATGAACTGCTTGCCGCCGTCGTCCGAGCGCAGCACGATGGTGTTCATCACGTAGACGCGGTCGGCGTTCTTCGGATCCACCGTGAGCCGGTCGAAATACCAGCCGCGCTGCCAGAGGCGCTGGTCGGTCGTGAGGTGCTGCCAGTGCGCGCCGCCGTCGTCGGAGCGGTACAGGCCGCCTTCGCCCGCCGCCGCGTCGACCAGCGCGAACACGCGGTTCGGCTGGCTCGGCGCCAGCGCGATGCCGATGCGCCCGGGGTGCGCGGGAAAGCCGTTGCCCTGCAGCTGGGTCCAGTGATCGCCGCCGTCATGCGATACATACAGGCCGCTGCCCGGCCCGTTCGACGGCGGGTACACGCTCCACGGCGGCCGGCGCGTCTGCCACAGCGCGGCATAGATCGTGTTGGGGTCGCCGGGCTTGAAGGCGAGGTCGATCGCGCCGGTGTCGGCGTTCTTGAACAGCACCTTGTCCCACGTCTTGCCGCCATCGCGCGAGCGGAACACGCCGCGCTCCGCATTGGCGCCGTAGGCATGGCCCAGCGCGGCCACGAACACCACGTCCGGATTGCGCGGATCGACCAGCACATTGCTGATCTGCTGCGTGTCGGCCAGCCCGATGTGCGTCCAGTGCCGGCCCGCGTCGGTGGTCTTGTACATGCCGTCGCCGTGGGCGATGTCCGAGCGCATGTCGGCCTCGCCGGTGCCCACGTAGATCGTCTTCGGGTCGCTTGGTGCCAGTGCCAGCGCGCCGATCGAGCCCACTTTTTCGCTATCGAAGATCGGCTGCCAGGTGCGCCCGGCGTCCGCCGTGGCCCACACGCCGCCATCCACCGCGCCGAAATAGAAGTGCCGGCTGTCGCCCGGAATGCCCGCCACCGTCAGCACGCGGCCGCCGCGGAACGGCCCGATCAGTCGCCAGCTCAAGCCCTGGTAGAGCGACGGATCGACCGCGGCGTGCGCGCTGAGCGCGGTGGCGAGGCCGAGGGCAAGCACGGCAAGGTGGCGACGCAAACGCATGGGCGGTTCCCCGATTGGCACTGGATCAAAGACCCCAGTGTATGGCCGATGGCGGCGTGGCGATCAAGGCCCGAAAGTCACGCCCGCGAGGCTGCCGCGCCGCTGCCGTCAGCCCGCATCGAAGCGGTAGCTCACGCTCAGCTGCAGCGAGCGCTCCGGCAGCAGGTAGAGCTGATCGACGCCCAGCTCGCTGGCCGCCACCGCATCGCGCCGGTTGCTGAGGTTGCGGCCATCCAGGCGCAGCTCCCAGGCGGCTTGCCGGTAGCCGATGCCGGCGTCCAGCGTGGTGTAGCCACCCGCCCGCGCGGTGTTGCGCTGGTCCAGGAAATGGGCGCCGTTGAAGTCGGCCACGGCGTAGGCGGTGAGGCCTGCGCGCGGCGCATAGGTAAAGCCCGCGCTGCCCAGGGTCCGCGGTGACAGCTGCAGGTACTTGCCCTGCAGCTGCACCGGCGTGCTGCCGTAAAGCTGCACGTAGTTGCCGAAGCGGGCGTCGTGATGCGCATACGTGGCGACCACGCTCAGCGCGTGAGTGAGCTGGAAATGGCCATCCAGTTCGGCGCCGGTGAAACGCTCGCTGCCGGCGTTGGTCAGGCCGGGCAGGCCGTTCACCGCCTGCGCCACGACCAGATGCCGGAAGCGCATGTCGAACACCGACAGGTCCCACGTCAGGCGCCCGTGCAGGTGCTGCCCCTTCAGCCCCAGCTCGGCGCTGCGCGCGGTTTCCGGCTGCAGGATGCCGCCCTCGGATTCCGGCCCGAAGTCGATCACCGCCGGCTTGAACATGTCGCGGTAGTTGGCATATGCGGTGACCGAGTCGCGCTGCCGTTGCCACAGCCGGTAGCTGGTACCCAGGGTCGCCGTCCAGCGGTGGTCGCTGCGCCGCTGCGAGCCGTGCTGGTCCTGGATCGGCAGCGGGCCGCTGTTGTCGACGTGGCTGGCGTCGCGCACCTCGGTGGTGTGGTTGTAGCGCACCCCGGCCGTCATGTGCCACACGTCGCTCAAGGCGTTATGGAACTCGGCGTACAGGCCGGAAAAATTGCGTCGGTCGCCGACCCGGGTGAACTCGTCGATATGGCGGCTGCGCCAGTCCGGCGCGTTGCTGCCATCGGGCAGTACCGCGTATTCGAAATTGGCGCTGCGCTGCGTGCCGTGGCCGTACAGATCGTCGAAGCCCCAGATCAGGTTCGCCTGTGCGGACAGCGAGGTCACCACATGGCTGTCCAGATAGACGTCCGTCTTGCGCACGGTCTGCTGATAGCCGTCGGCGTTCGGGGTCACGCCATCGGCGATGAAATTCTGGCGCAGGTAGCCGCGCACGTTGTTGTCGTCGGTGTGGGTCAGCGCG
>JAJZGE010000017.1 GCA_021798675.1 Pseudomonadota bacterium
CGATCTCGATGCCGCGGTTGAGCGGGCCGGGGTGCATCACCAGGCAGCCCTTGGCGGCAAGGCCGAGGCGGCGCGTATCGAGGCCGTAATGGCGGAAGTAGGCAGCCTCGTCCGGCAGGTCGGTGGATGCCATGCGTTCCTTTTGCAGCCGCAACATGATGACTACGTCGGCGCCCGCGATCGCGCTGTCGAAATCCTCGGTGAGGCGGCATGGCGGGAACTCGGCGGCGTCCGGCAGCAGCGCGGCCGGGCCGCACAGACGGATCTCGCCCGCACCCAGCGCGGCCAGCGCGTGCACATCCGAGCGCGCCACGCGCGAGTGGCGGATATCGCCGCAGATCGTCACGGTGAGGTTCTCGAAATCCGGCCGGTGCTGGCGGACCGTCAGTGCGTCGAGCAGGCCCTGGGTGGGATGGGCGCGGTTGCCGTCGCCGGCATTGATAACCGACACGCCGCTCATCGCGTGGCGCACCAGTTCGTCCGGCGTGCCGGAGACCTTGTGGCGCACGATGATCGCGTCCAGGTGCATCGCTTCGAGGGTGTGGAGGGTGTCGTATAGCGCCTCGCCCTTGTTGGCCGAGGAGAAACCGATGTCGAAGTTCACCACGTCAGCGCCGAGTCGCCGCGCGGCCAGCTCGAACGAGGTGCGTGTGCGCGTGGACGGCTCGAAGAACAGGTTGAGCACGGTGCGCCCGGCCAACGTGTCCAGCTTGCGCGTGCCGTGCGCGCATGCGTCGCGCAGCGCGATCGCGCGGTCGAGCAGGTGCTCGATGCTGGCGCGCGGCAGGTGTTCCAGCGTGGTGAGGTGGCGCAGGCGTGAGCTCATGGCGGGGCGGCTTGAGTGGAAAGATCGGAGGGGGCGCCGGCGAGCCAGCGTTCGAGGATGACCGCGGCGGCCTCGGCGTCGAGCGTGGCGGCATCGCGGCGCCGCCTGAGGCCGGCGGCGCGCGCACCGGCGAAGCGGCTTGCGGCTTCCTGCGAACTGTGGCGTTCGTCAACCAGTGCCACGTCGCTGCCGTAGCGGGCCCTGAGCTTTTCGGCGAAACGCCGGGCGCGCTGGCTGGCGGGCTGTTCGCCGCCGTCGAGGGTGAGCGGCAGGCCCACCACCAGGGTGTCAGGCAACCACTGCGCGCGCAGGGCATCGAGCGCGGGCCAGTCGGGCGAGCCGTCGCGCATGGCCACGACGCCGAGCGCACGGGCGCTGGCAGTGAGGCGGTTGCCGACGGCCACGCCAATCAGCTTGCTGCCGACGTCGAAGCCGAAGGCACAGCTCATGCGTGGCCCGCGTAGCCGGCGATTTGCAGCGGATCGACGCCGACCAGGCCGGCGGCGGCGCTCCAGCGCTCCTCCAGCGGGGTGTCGAACACCACGCGCTCGCTGGCCTCCACGGTGAGCCAGGCGTTGGCCATCAGCTCCTGTTCCAGTTGGCCGGCGTCCCAGCCCGAGTAGCCCAGCGCCATGATCGCCTGGCGCGGACCTTCGCCGGCGGCCATGGCCACCAGGATGTCGCGCGAGGTGGTTACCGACCACTGCGCGTTGATGCGGTAGCTCGATTCCCAGTGGCCGGGCTCGCGGTGCAGCACGAAGCCGCGCTCCTGTTGCACCGGGCCGCCGATCAGCACCGGCGCGTCGGCCAGCTCGGGATCGCTGCATTCCAGCTTCATCTGCGCCAGCACGTCGCCGAAGCGATAGTGGGAGAGCTGGTTTACCAGCAGGCCGACCGCGCCTTCCTCGCTGTGCTGGCAAAGCAGGGCCACGCCGCGCGAGAACGGCGGATCGGCCAGCCCGGGCATGGCGATCAGGAAGTGTCCGGTGAGGGTGGCTGGTTCGGCGCGGCTCATGCACGCATTGTAATCCGCCCGGCGTTATTTGCTGCGCAGCACGTTGCCGGGCAGGAATTGCCAGGTGCGGGTGATGTAGAGCTGGTCCACCTTGGCCGAGGCGGGCAGCGGCGGGAAGGGCGCGGCCAGCTGCACGATGCGCTTGGCGGCGGCGTCCAGCAGCGGTTGGCCGGAGCTCTGGATCACGTCGATGCTGTGGATGCTGCCGTCGCGGTTGATGCCCACGGTGAGCAGCAGGTCGCCATGCAGGTCCAGCTGGCGCGCCTTTTCGGGGTAATTGAGGTTACCCACCCGCTCGACGCGGTCCGACCAGCCGCGCATGTAGGCGGCATAGACGTATTCGCGGGTGTTGGCCGAGATGTACTTCTTGCGCGGGCGCTTGGCGTAGGCCTCGGACTGGTCGCGCACTTCGGCGGCGAGCTGGGCCATTTCCTGCTGGCGGCGCAGGTCGGCGGCGCTGGGCGCGTCCTGCGGCGGCACTTTGGTGTGTGCGGTGTCGCTGGTCACGCTGAAGCTGCTATGGCTGATGGTGGTGACCATGCGTTGCGGCGTGGCCTCGCGCGGTAGCGGCGTGGCGGCGGAGACCGACTGCATGGCGGTGCCCGGAAGCGGCTTGGGCAGGGCGCCGGAGAACGGCTGTGAGGGCCGCGCGACGTGGTCGCTCTGGCCGCCGCCGCTGTTGTTCGCCTGCGCAAGGAAGTCGGCCTGGTCCGGCGCCTCGCGGTTGGCCACGTTGACCAGGGTGACGTCCAGCGTTGGCAGGCCGGGCCGGGTCTTGGCGAAGTGGAAGGTGATGCCGAGCAGCAGCACGCCGTGCAGCAGCAACGAAAACAGCAGGGTTGCGCCGATGGGGTCGGCGGCAGGGCGTGCGGTGGCGGAACTCACGAAGCGGCGTTCTCGATGGCGTCGAACAGCAGGCCGGCGATATTAAGCCCGAACTGGGCGTCCAGCTCGCGCGCGCAGGTCGGCGATGTGACGTTGATCTCGGTCAGATAGTCGCCGATCACGTCCAGGCCGACGAAGCGCAGGCCGCGACGACGCAGCTCCGGTGCCACCTGGGCGGCGATCCAGCGGTCGCGCTCGGACAGCGGCACGCCCTCGCCGCGGCCGCCGGCGGCGAGGTTGCCGCGGAACTCGTCGCCCTGAGGGATGCGCGCCAGCGCATACGGCACCGGCTCGCCGTCGATCAGCAGGATGCGCTTGTCGCCTGCGCTGATCGCCGGAATGAACTGCTGCGCGATGGCGAACTGCCGGCCTTCGCCGTGCGGGCCGCCCGCCAGCAGGGTTTCCAGCATGGAGTTGAGGTTGCCGTCGCCTGCCTTGACCTTGAAGATGCCGCGCCCGCCCATGCCGTCCAGCGGCTTCAGCACCGCCTCGCCGCACTCGGCCACGAAGCGGCGCAGTTCGCCGGCATCGCGGCTGACCAGGGTGGGTGCGATGCATTGCGGGAACTGCAGCGCGAACAGCTTCTCGTTGCAGTCGCGCAGTGCGCGCGGGTCGTTCACCACGTTCACGCCGCCGCGCTGGGCGGCTTCCAGCACCATGGTGTCGTAGACGAACTGCTGGTCGACCGGAGGGTCCTTGCGCATCAGCACCACGTCCAGTTCGCGCAGGTCGCGCCACTGCGCCTCGCCCAGGGTGAACCAGTCGTACGCATCGTCGCGCACGGCGAGCTCACGCAGCCGCGCCCAGGGCGCGCCGTTGCGCAGCGCTAGGTCGCCCTGTTCCATGTAAAACAGGGCATGGCCGCGGCGTCGCGCTTCCAGCAGCATGGCCAGGGTGGTGTCCTTGGCCGGTTTGATCGCGCCGATGGGATCCATCAGCACCGCAACCGCAAGCGTCATGGGGTTCTCCGCGAAAGGTTTTGCGACGCGGCGCGCCGACCAGGGGGGATGGACGATGTTCGCCCACGGCGTCGACGGCGACAAGCGTGTGTGTCGCGAAGGGTTAGGTCCTGCCGAAATGCGGCACAATGCGTACCCGCAAAGCGCGTGGCATGGCGAATCTTGCTTGACGCAACCGCGGGCAGGCAGTAAACAACCGTCATGCTTGTCCCGCAGCCGAGCGGGCCTGCGGAGCGCAATACCGTACAAGTTGTCTAGTCATGCAAGCCTGGCGGCACGTTTGTTGCTCGCCGTGCTGGTTTTCCTGGGCTCATGTTGGGCAACAGGGGGAGTAAATGAATCTGAACGCGAACGCGAATGGTCTGACCGGCCTGCGGGTCATGGTGATCGACGACTCCAAGACCATCCGTCGCACGGCAGAGACCTTGCTGAAGAAGGAAGGCTGCGAGGTGCTCACCGCCGTGGACGGCTTCGAGGCGCTGGCCAAGATCGCCGACCAGAAGCCGGCCATCATCTTCGTCGACATCATGATGCCGCGCCTGGACGGCTACCAGACCTGCGCGTTGATCAAGAACAATCCGCAGTTCCGCGCCACGCCGGTGATCATGCTCAGTTCCAAGGACGGCCTGTTCGACAAGGCGCGCGGCCGCGTGGTGGGCGCCGAGCAGTACCTCACCAAGCCGTTCACCCGCGACGAGCTGCTGGGCGCCATCCAGCACCACGTCGGCGCGGCGGCCGGCCGCTGACCGCAGATTCTCAGGGGGAAACTGTGGCAGAGATCCTTATCATCGACGACTCGCCCATCGACGTGCGCGTGCTGACCACGCTGCTCGAGCGCGCGGGCCATCAGGTCGCCTCCGTCGGCAATGCCGAGGAAGGCATCGAGCGCGTGCGCAGCACGCCGCCGGCGCTGGTCATCATGGATGTCATCATGCCGGGCATGAACGGCTTCCAGGCCACGCGCACGCTCACCCGCGACCCGCTCACCGCCGGCGTGCCCATCGTGATGATCACCACCAAGGCGATGGAAACCGATCGCGTGTGGGGCCTGCGCCAGGGTGCGCGGGCCTTCATCACCAAGCCGGTGAACGAGGGCGAGCTGCTCGCCTGCATCAATCAACTGCTGTCGAGCGCGGCATGAACGCAACCACCGCACTTACCCCGTTCGAGATCCTGGCCCACTACGAGCGGCTGTCGCTGGCGCATGCCTCGGACACCCGCGAGCGGATGGATGCGCCGGGCCTGTGGCGCGGCATCGGCTATCGCGTGGGGCCGCGTACCCTGGTCAGCGAGATCGGCGAGATCAACGAGCTGCTGGCGCCGCCGCCGCTCACCGCAGTGCCGCGCACCCAGCCGTGGCTGCTGGGCGTGGCCAACGTGCGCGGCAACCTGATGCCGGTGGTGGATTTCGGCCGGTTCCTGTTCGGCGAACGCACGCAGCTGACCGATCGCGCCCGCCTGCTGGTGGTGCGTCAGGGCGGCGGCAGCGTGGCACTGCTGGTGGACGAGGTGTTTGGCCAGCGCACCGTGGATGCGGAGCAACGGCGCACGGCGGAGCAGGAGGACGATCCGCGGCTGTCGCGCTTCGCCGAGCAGCGGGTAGGCGAGGGCGGACAGCAGATGGCGATACTGAGCATGGGCAAGCTGGTGCGTGCTCCCGATTTCCGCCAGGCCGCGGCCTGATCCGCGGCGATTGCGGGCAGCAGATCCGGCGCCACCCGGGGCCGGCAACTTCAAGACGACAGATTCAGGGTTTGCCCGTCCGACGACGCGGCCAGCCCGGCGAAGTAGACGGACGAGGTGAACATGAGCACTACTGGGGGTGTCGGCAAGGAGCGTGGCAACACCACACTCATTGTCCTGTTGCTGGTCGCGATCGGCTTTGCGGCCCTGGATTTCTGGCAGCTCAACGTAAAGAACGGCGAAGACCGCCAGGCCGTCGCGTTGACCACGCAGATCCAGGTGCTCTCGCAGCAGACCGCGAAGTTCGCGCTGGAATCGTCCGACGGCAACGCCGAGTCGTACCGGGAGCTCGAGAGCACGCGCAACGCCATCGATTCGGCGGTGCGCAAGCTGGACAAGGGCGACCCGTCCACCGGCATGCACGCCTACGCCGACAACAACACCTCGCCGGTCGGCCGCGCGTCCAGCGCGCTGGACAGCGCCTGGAAGCAGCTCGACGGTGACATCGGCAAGATCCTCTCGAACAAGGCGGTGGTGCTTGACTCCGGCCAGCGCGCAGCCACCGTGTCGCAGCAGATGCCCTTGCTCAACTCCAGCATGGAGCAGGTGGTCACCATCCTGCAGCAGCGCAACGGCAGCGCCGACCAGATGCTCGGCACCTCGCGCCAGATGCTGTCGGCCGACCGCATCATCCGTCGCGTGCAGGAAGTGCTGCAGGGCGGCGACAACGCCCAGGCCGCGGCCGACGGTCTGCAGCGCGACGCCCAGCAGTACGGCATCGTGCTGCAGGCGCTGGTCAAGAGCGACCCCAGCAGCGGCGTGAAACCGATCGCCGATGCCAACGCGCGCAAGATCCTGGGCGACATGCAGGCGAACTGGGACAAGCTGGCTGATCCGCTGGCCAAGCTGGTCTCCGCCTCGGGCAACCTGGTTGCGGTAAAGCAGGCCGGCACCAAGGCCTCGCTGGACTCGCAGTCGGTGCTGCTCCGCGCGAACGACCTCGCCGACCAGATCGGCAAGCTGCCGCTGCGTCGCTTCTTCCCGAACGTGTGGTGGGGCCTGCTGTCCGCCATCGGCGCAGTAGCCTTCGCCCTGCTGCTGGTGGTCAGCCTGGTGCGCGACCAGCGCCGGCGCTTCGCGGAGAGTACCTCGCTCAACCAGCGTAACCAGGAGGCGATCATGCGCCTGCTGGACGAGATGGGCGCGCTGGCCGAAGGCGACCTGACGGTGAAGACCACGGTGACCGAGGAGATCACCGGCGCGATCGCCGACTCGGTGAACTACGCCATCGACGAGCTGCGTACCCTGGTGACCACGATCAACGAGACCTCCGAGCAGGTGTCGTCGTCGGCGCAGGAAACCCAGACCACCGCGCGCCACCTGGCCGACGCCGCCGAGCAGCAGGCGCAGCAGATCAGCACCGCGACCAGCGCGATCAACCAGATCGCCAGCTCGATGGACCACGTGTCGAAGAACTCCGCCGAGTCGGCCGACGTGGCCGAACGTTCGGTGCAGATCGCCTCGCACGGCGCCGAAGTGGTGCGCGAGACGATCTCGGGCATGGACTCCATCCGCGACCAGATCCAGGAAACCTCCAAGCGCATCAAGCGACTGGGCGAATCCTCGCAGGAGATCGGCTCCATCGTGGAACTGATCAACGACATCGCCGAGCAGACCAACATCCTGGCCTTGAACGCGGCGATCCAGGCGGCCTCGGCCGGCGAGGCAGGCCGCGGTTTCGCGGTGGTGGCGGACGAAGTGCAGCGACTCGCCGAACGCTCGGCGAGTGCCACCAAGCGCATCGAGACGCTGGTGCAGGCGATTCAGTCCGATACCAACGAGGCGGTGAACTCGATGGAACAGACCACCGCCGAAGTGGTGGCGGGTGCACGCAAGGCGGAAGACGCCGGCAGTGCGCTGGGCGACATCGAGCGCGTGTCGCACGACCTGTCGGCGCTGATTCAGAACATCTCCAGCGCAGCGCGCCAGCAGTCGGCGGCGGCGACGGACATCTCGCAATCCATGAACGCAATCCGTGAGATCACCTCGCAGACCTCGCAGGGCGCCAGCCGCACTGCGGATTCGATCGGTACGCTGGCGCAGCTGGCCAGCGACCTGCGTCGTTCGGTGGCCCACTTCAAGCTGCCGGGCTGACGGCGACATTTACTGACTGGGGGCAGTCTCGATGGTGGCGTGGCGATGCGCCGCGCAACCGCTGAGGGAAGTGCATGAGACTTCAAGACAACATTGATTTCACCACCCTGCAGTGGGTACGGCCCGAGCTGGAGCAGACGCTGTCTGACGCCCGCGAGTCGCTGGAGTCCTACGTCGGCAACCCGACCGATGCGGGCGCCATGCGCGTATGCGCCGACTGCCTGCACCAAGTGCAGGGTACGTTGCGCATGGTCGAGCTGCCCGGCCCGGCCATGGTGGCGACGGAGATGGAATCGCTCGCCATCGCGCTGCTGCAGAACAAGGTCGTGCAGCGCGAGGATGCCTACGCCGCGATGATGCGCGGCCTGATGCAGCTTCCCGATTACCTCGAGCGCGTCGCCGGCGGCCACCGCGACGTGCCGGTGGTGCTGCTGCCGCTGCTGAACGACCTGCGTGCCAGCCGTGGCCAGGAGGCGCTGACCGAAGCGGCGCTGTTCCGTCCCAACCTCGATGCGTTCCTGCCCACCCAGGCGCCCGCCGCGATGAGCGAGGCGCAGGCACTGGAGCGGCGCGGCGAGCTGGCCGCGTTGCGCCTGCAGTTCCAGCAGCACATGCTGGCGTGGTTCCGCGGCCAGAACCAGGCGCAGCCGCTGGCCGGCATGCGCAAGACGCTGCTGGCCATCGCCGCGCGCTGCTTCCACGTGCACGGCCGGCGCCTTTGGTGGATCGCCGCCGGCGTGGTGGAGGGCTTGGAGCAAGGCATGCTCGGCCCGCACGCCACCGAGCTGCGCCAACTGCTCGGCAAGGTGGATCGTCACGTCCGCCAACTGATCGAACAGGGCGAGGACAGCCTGCGCGGCGGCGACGCCGACGACTTGTGCAACCGCCTGCTGTACATCGTGGCACAGTCGCGCCAGCACAGCCCGCACATGGAGCTGCTGCGCCGTACCTACGCGCTGGACAGCCTGCTGCCCGACGCCGAGGAGCTGGAGCATGCGCGCGGCTCGATGGCCGGGCACAACCGCGCCCTGCTCGATTCCGTGGCCAAGGCGCTCAAGGAAGACCTGCTGCGCGTCAAGGAAGCGCTCGACCTGTTCCAGCGCCAGCCCAACGCCGACCCGGCGTCGCTGGCGCCCCAATGCGAATTGCTGGGCCGTGTCGCCGACACGCTCGGCATGCTGGCGCTGGCCGTGCCGCGCCGGGTGGTGGACGAACAGCGCCGCGTGCTGGACGAGGTCGCCAACAGGATGCGCCCCGTCGACGAGGAGACCCTGCTCGACGTGGCCGGTGCGCTGCTCTACGTGGAAGCGTCCCTGGACGACCACATCGAAAGCCTGGGCGCCGGCGAAGAGGCGCACGAAGCCGAAAAGCCGAGCCTCCCGCGCAGCGAAGTGCAGGGCATCCTCACTACGGTCATGCAGGAAGCGATCCGCAGCACCGCCAAGGTCAAGGAGGCCATCGTCGCGTTCGTCGAGTCCGGCTGGGAACACGCCGGACTGGCGGAGGCTCCCGCGCAGATGGCCGAGGTGGCCGGCGCGGCGCGCATGCTCTCCGCCGAACGCCCGGCCGAACTGGCCGAGGGCATCGGTCGCTTCATCCACAACGAACTGCTGGCGGACCGTCGCGTGCCCAGCAGCACGCAGATGGACCACCTGGCCGACGCGCTGGCTGCGCTGGAGTACTACCTGGAAGCCGCGCGCGAGCACCGTGGCGGCTTGGCGCACATCATCGACGTGGCCGAGCACAGCCTCGGCCAGCTGGGCTACTGGCCGTTGCCGGAGGAGCGTCCGCTGCCGGCGGCGGTGCTCGACGCGCCGGAGCACAGCCACGAAAGCCTGTCCGAGCCGGTCAGCGTTTTTGCCGGCGACGACGCCAGCCACCTGTTCGTGGCACCGGAGGCGCCGCAGCCGGTGCCGACGCACGATGTCGAAGGCCTGCGGCTGGCGCAGACCGAGCCCACCGCGCCGCCGCCGGCAGCCGGCGACGCCGCCGACTGGATCGAGATCGAGGAAGAAATCGAGGAGCAGGTGCCGGCGCACGACGCGTTGGCCGAGGGCTTCCGCTTCGACCAGCAGGCCGAGGGCATCGACGACGACATTCGCGACATCTTCCTGGAGGAAATGCAGGAAGAGATCGACAACCTGCGCCAGGCCGAGGGCGCCTGGCTGGCCGACCCCGCGCAGCTCGCCGCGCTGACGCCGCTCCGCCGCTCCTTCCACACGCTCAAGGGCTCCGGACGGCTGGTCGGCATCGCCGCGCTGGGCGAGTTCGCCTGGCGGGTGGAGGACATGCTCAATCGCGTGCTCGACCGCACCATCGAGCCGCACGCGGGGGTGCAGGCGCTGGTGCGCCACGCCATCGGCGCTCTGCCTCAGTTGCTGGCCTCGCTGAAGGGCGAGGGTGTGCCGACGGCACCGATCGCAGCGATCCAGGAGACCGCGAGCAAGCTTGCGGCGGGCGATGCCGCCGCGCGCATCGAGGACCGCGCACCGGCAACGACGGAAACCGTGCGTCGCGTCGTACGCCGCCGCGTGCCGCGTTTCGATGCCGCCGCCGAAGCGATCCCCGCCGCCGCCGTCACCGATGCCGCCAGCGTCGCTGCCCCGGCGCCGGCACCTGTCGAGCCGCCGGTATCGATCGCCATCTCGCCGCTGCCGTCGGTCGATCCGGTGCTGCTGGAAATCCTGCGCAGTGAAGTCGCGCAGTACCTGCAGACCATACGTACCGCGATCCAGCGCAGCAGCGGCGACCTGCCGGTCGGTGAAGACCTGCTGCGCGCCGTGCACACGCTGCACGGGGCCATCGCGATGGTGGACATCCCGTTGCTGATCCAGCTGCTGTCGCCGCTGGAAAGCCTGCTCAAGCGCCTGCGCCACGCGGGCCAGCCGCTGTCGGCCGAAGGCGTGCGCCTGATGGATCGTTCGGCCGACGTGGTCGACCAGACGATGGCCCAGTTCGACGTGGCCATGCCGCAACTGCCGAACGTCGACCAGCTGGCGATCCAGCTGGCCGAGATGCGCGACCGCTATCCGGAGGTGCAGGGCGCCCACGTCATCGCCGAACACCATGCGGAGGCGGTGCAGCCGCCGGTCGAGCCGGCGGCGCCGTCGGTCGAGGCTGCGCCCGATCTGGATGAGATCCACGAAGACGAACTGGCCGAGGCACCGGCGGCACCGTCGATGTCGTCCGAGGACGGCACGCACGACCACTATGCCAACGAGTTGATGGCCGCACTGGGGGCGTTCGAGCCGGGCACTCCGGTCGAAGCGGTGCCCGCCGAGACGGAACAGGATGCCCGCGAAGCCGCCGTACCGGAGGCGGACGAACGTGCCGCGGCCGAGCAGGCGGCACAAGAGCAGGCCGCGCGCGAACACGCCGAGCAGGAGCGCCTGGAACAGGAGCGACTCGAGCAAGAGCGTTTGGAACAGGAACGCCTGGAACAGGAGCGCGCCGAACTGGCGCGCCAGGCGCAGGAGCGTGCCGCACGCGAAGCCGCCGAGGCACAGATTCGCGCAGCGGCAGAGAAGGCCGCGGCCGAGCAGCGTGCGGCGGAAGCCGCAGCGGCGGAACAGGCCCGGGCCGAGGCTGCACGCGCGGCTGAGGCGGCTCGCAAGGCCG
>JAJZGE010000606.1 GCA_021798675.1 Pseudomonadota bacterium
GTCAGCATCGGCACCTCGATGGGCCAGGTGCGTCGTTCCATGGTGGCGTATACCGAAGTCAGCCTGGCGCTGCTGCTGGGCATGATCCTGGCCAGCATCGTGATCGGGCTCGGGCTCTCGCGGCTGATGCTGCGGCCGGTGCGGCTGATCGGCGAAACCGCCAACCGCATCCGCTCGGACAACCTCACCGAGCGCATCGTGGTCACCGGCATCGATGACGAAATTTCCGAACTGGCCCGGCTGCTGAACCAGATGTTCGACCGGCTCGAATCCTCGTTCAACCAGGTGCGCCAGTTCAGCGCGGAGGTCTCGCACGAACTGAAGACGCCGCTCTCGCTGGTGCGGCTGCATGCCGAGAAGCTGCTGGTCGACGGCAGCCTCAGTCCGGCGCAGGAGGACGCCGTGCTGATCCAGCTGGAGGAGCTGGCCAGGGTCAACCAGATGGTCGACGAGCTGCTGTTTCTGTCGCGCGCCGAGGCGCAGGGCATCAGCATGAATCTGCTGGCGCAGGATCCGCACCGCTTCCTGCAGAACTTCGAACAGGATGTGCGCGCGCTGGCCGAGCACCAGGGCTGTCGCCTGCGCTACACGCATCACGGCCAGGGCCTGGTCGCCTTCGAGGAGCGCTGGCTGCGACAGGTGGTGCTGAACATCTTCACCAACGCGCTGCGGGCCTCGCCGCCCGGCGGGCTGATCACGCTGCGCTCGGAGTTTGTGCCGCGCTACTGGCGGGTCAGCATCGAGGACGAGGGTCCGGGGCTCAGCCGGGAGCAGTGCGAGCGGGCCTTCGAACGCTTCGTGCGCTTCAATCAGAGCGGCACCGAGGATCGCGGCAGCGGCCTCGGCCTCGCCATCTGCCGCAGCATCATCCAGCTGCACAACGGGCGCATCCACGCCGAACCCGGCAGCGCCGGAAAGGGCCTGCGCGTGGTGTTCGAGATTCCGGCCGCGGACGCGGGCGACAAGGGTGCCGGATCGACCGAGCGCTGAGCGCGGCGGGCAGATTCGCGCGAGCCATGGCGGCAGCGTTCTCGCTGGATCACAACGCGCTCGCAACCGAAGCACTGAAGGGTCGTGCGATCAGCCAAGGCTACTCAGCGGGCGATCGGCATTACCCCGGACTTCGCCCGCAAGGCCTCATACAACTGCGCCGGCCCCAGCAGAATATCCTTCAAGCCATCACGTACGCGCTCTGATCCCAGTGCCTGGGTGCTCATGCTGGAGTGCGCTTCCAGTGCATCCATGATCGCGTGCATCAACGCGGTCGTCAGATCGGGCGAATGGGTGAACTGCTCCTTGCTGTTGCTGCCGGACTGCTGCACCAGCGTCTGGTTTTCCAGCAGTTTTTCCTTGACTCCATTGACGTACTGCAGCTGGTCGCCGTCGGTCAGCTGCCCGTCGAACAGGCCGTTGACCTTCTGGATGATCTCGGCCAGATACGCCTGCTGCTTTTCCTGCACCGAGCCGCTGCCCACCGCATCCATCGGCGGCAGCTTGTAGCTGCCATCGCCGTTGAGGCTGAGCGGCTGGCGACCTGCACTGCGCAGCGTGTGATGGGTCAGCACCACCTTGGACAGATCCACCGTCTCGCGCTCGCGGCCGAACTCCAGCAGCGGGATCAGCCGCTTGTAGAAGAGGAAGCGCTTCTCGATGTCAGTGTTGGCATAGTCGAACATCTGCGACAGGAAGGCGTACAGCCGCACGAATGCGCCCATGTCGTTCTTGAACAGCACCAGCGCGTCGAGCACGTCCTTGTTCGCTTGCGCGACCCCATCGTCGCCGTCTGCCAGCCCTTGTGCCATCGCCAGTTGCGCCGCCCTGTAGCGCTTGAGCAAGCGGTCGGCTACCGGCGCCATCGCCGCGCTCAGCTGCGCCTGCGTGCCGCGCGGGTCGGTCTCCACCCTCGCCACGCGCTCTACTTCGAAATCATCGTAGTGACCGCTGCTGTCGAGCTTGGCGCGCAGGTCGTAGACCAGGTGCGGATCGGTGCTCGCCTCCAGCTCGGCGGTGTCGTAGTAGGTCTTGAACGCCTTGAGGATTTCGGCCGCTTCGTTGACGAAGTCGAGGATGTAGGTGGTGTCCTTGCCCGGATGCGCGCGATTGAGCCGCGACAGCGTCTGCACGGCTTGGATGCCGCCCAGCATTTTGTCCACATACATGCCGCACAGCAGCGGCTGATCGAAGCCGGTCTGGAACTTGTTGGCCACCAGCAGCAGGTGATACTCCGGCTGGGCGAAGGCGTCGCGGATGTCGCGACCCTTCAAACCGGGATTGAGGTCGGCACTGGTCTCGGTCACTGCCTGCGGATAGCTCTCCGGGTCGCTCACCTCACCGGAGAACGCCACCAGCACGCCCAGCGCATAGTTCTGCCGCGCGATGTACTCACGTATCGCCTTCTGCCAGCGCACCGCCTCCTTGCGGCTGCCGACGACCACCATCGCCTTGGCCTTGCCCGCCAGCAACGGCTGCACGTTTTCGCGGTAATGCTCCACCACGATCTGCACCTTGGCAGCGAT
>JAJZGE010000018.1 GCA_021798675.1 Pseudomonadota bacterium
GCGCGTTGCCGGAGTAGACCATCGCCGTGCAGTTGCCGTTGACGTCGCGTGTGGCCAGGTACACCTTGCCCTGGAAGCTGAAAGTGCTGCTCTGCATGGCGGCTTACTCCTTGGCCGGCGCGGCGGACGGCGTGGGCTGCGCCGGCGCCGACGCGGCAGCGGCGGTTTCGGCGGCGGCGGCTTTCGCCAGCTCGGCGGCGTAGGGCGCGGGCTGGCCGGGTTTGGCCAGCTTGCGGGCTTCGGCCTCGATGGCCTTGACGCCCTCCTCGATCAGGTCAAGGCCCTTGAGCCACAGCGCCTCGAGGATGTTGACCTCGATCGTGTCGCCGGCCTTGTAGAAGACGTCGGCATGGGTGTGAGGGAACTTCAAGCGCACTTTCATGGGTATGTCCTCAAGGCTGCAGGATGGCCTGCGTCTGGTAGGTGTCGGTCCACAGCAGGTTGGCGCCGTCGTAGTCGACGAGGTCGCCCTGCTGCAGCTGGCAGGGACGGCCGCCCTTGACCGGCGGCGTCCAGGTCATCAGCGCGCCGCGAACCGAGTCGAGCACGCCGCGCAGGGCATCGCTGCCCTGCAGTCCGCGATCGGCGGCGCGGTAGTTGCGTACCGCCATCACCACGCCGAAGGTGATGATCGATCGCTGCTGGCCGCCGCCCTGGTGGTACTGGGCTTTTTCCTTGGCCAGCAGCACGAAGGCGCAGGGCGGCTGAAACTCGCGGAGCGATTTGATCGCGGCGTAGTCGGCCGCGCCGCCGACGAAACGCAGCGTCGGCACCTGCGCCTGAATCTGCGCGATGACGGTGGCCACGTCGAAGGGCGCGAACTGGCTCATGGATAGCCGCTGCCCGAGCTGCCGCTGCTGGTACCGGGGATATCGCCGGTGTACTGGAAGTCGGTGGCGAAGCCCTCCAGCGTGTCGCTGTCGAAGATGCGGTTGGGCGCATCGACCTGCGTGTCGCCCGAGCCGATCACCGTGACCGTGTCGCCGACGCCCAGGCTGAACTGGCCGCTGGCCGTGAGCTGCAGAAACTTGAACGCGTCCTGGTAGTCGCGGCCGATCGGATCGGTCTTGGGGTCGGTGATGCGATCCTTGTGCAGCAGGTAGCGCGTGATGGCGCGCGCCCAGGCCACGACGACGCCCGGGACCGGGCTCAGCGGCAGGGTGTAGCCGCGGCGCTGCAGAAAGCCTTCGATGATGCCGCCGGCGTCGGTGATGGCATCGGTGATGCGCGCCAGCGCGGCGTTGGCCGCGGCGACCTGATCGGCGGTCCAGGCGCTGGTGCTGGTGCCCAGCAGCACCGCCTGCATGAGCGCGGTGTCGACGATCGGCGAGGTCGAGGGCGTGGCGACCTGCGCCAGTTCCTCGGCGCCCGGCCGCTGCGCCAGCTGGGCCGGCGTGACGTACATCAGCGGCGTTCCTTGCGCTTGCCGTCACCCTCGTCCGACTCGACCGGCTCGATGGGCGCCAGGTGGCCGGCTTTGATGTGCGGCGCGGCGTGCTCGGGCTTGAGCTCGATCTCGCCCTCGCGCACGACCTGGTCGTTGACGCGGTGCGGGCGCAGAACCTTGTACTTGGCCATGCGGGTCTCCTTGCAGGCCGGCGCCCACGCGGGGCGCCGGCTTCAGTGCGGCGCGGGATGCCGATCAGGTGCCGGCGTACTGGATCAGGTAGCCGGCGGTGATGCCCGACAGCACCGGGGTGTTGTCGAAGCTGACGCCGTACACCCAGCTCTTGGCGTTCGGATCCCAGTAGGGCTGCTCGACCAGCGGGTGACCGTCGATCACGTAGGTGTAGCCGTAGCTCGGCTCCTCCATGTTCGGGTCTTCGCTCTCGGAGACGTAGGCCAGCACCACGTCGGTGCCCCAGACGTCGCCGAAGGTGTCGGCCGCGCCGGTGGCCACCACCGCGCCGGCCTCGAGCACCGTCTTGATGCCCCAGAGGTTGGCGAGGATGTCGGTGGTGATGGAGCCAGCCGAGGTGTAGCGCACGCGATCGAGGATCTTGGTGTTGTAACGCAGCGCGGCCATCGCCTTGGAGCTGATGATCGCGACGTTGGGATACACGCCGATCGAGCTGCGGATCGCGGCCTTCCCTGTCTCGATGTCGCCCGATGGATCCGAGCCGGCCGCGAGCCAGCTGTTGGTGCCGGTGGTCAACGCGTGCTGGTGGGCACCATCGTAGTTGGCGACGTTGCGTGCCAGCGTGCCGCAGGTGTTCTCGTGCGCCAGCATCAGGTTGCGCAGGACCGTGTTGACCGAGCGGCTGGCCAGATCGATGCCGGGCACGATGCTCGCGTCCTGCATGATTTCGCGCGGCACCACCGCCTCGAGGGCGCTGGGCACGATCGCGTAGGGGTTGCCCTGGTAGCCGAACTCGATGCGCTTGGTGGCGGAGCCCGGAGCGCGCGCGGTGTTGTAGAGCCGGAACGCCTCCTTGCCGAACTGGATGATCTTGCCGCCGTACATCGACACGGGCGCCAGCGGGAACAGGTTGCGCCCGACATTGCCGGGCATCGTGTAGCCGAGGGCGTACTTGGACAGGACCGGATCGACGATTCGGGCCTGACTGGGGGTGAGCTGTGCCATTGCCTACGTCCTCAGTTGGGGATCAGGATGACTTCGATGCGCTGGCCGGCGGCGGTGGCGGCCATCAGCGCGCGCGCCACCGTCTTGCCGGTGCTGACGACGACCGCGTTGCCGTTGACGTCGCACTGCAGCGGGTCGCCGACATTGAACGCGCCGCCCGATGCCACGATGGCGGTGCCCAGCACGTCGACGGGGATCAGCTGGCCGGCGGCGGTGGCCGGCGCGCGGGCGACGCCCAGCACGTTGGCACCCGCGGCGGGCACGCCGCCGGTTTGCGAGACGAAGGTCTCGGCCACGACGGCGCCGGCCGCCGCGATCGAGAGGTTGAGTACGCTGTGGAACTGCATGGCGGGGATCCTCCGGGTGCGCTGTCAGGGTCAGCCGCCGACAGCGCGGACGGCGGACTTGAAGTCGGTGTTGGGGTTGGCGCGCTGGTAGGCGGTCGCGCGCTGGAAGAGCTCCATGCGCGTGGCGTCGACCTGCGAGCCGGCCGGTGCGGCGAACGACGCGGGGGCAGCCTCGGTGGTGCCGCCGGACTTCTCCTGGAAGTCCACCTGCTTGGGCAGCTCGCCCAGGAAGGCGCGCAGCAGCTCGGCCGGCTCCTTGGTGACCGTCTGGGCGCCCTCGGCGAAGCTGATCGGTGCAGCCGGCAGCGCCAGCATCAGCTCGACGATCGGCGCCTTCTGCCGCGGCAGCAGCTTGCCGGCCTTGACCAGGCCTTCGGCGAACTCGCCGGCGTCGGCGCGCCGCGCGGCGGTCTCGCGCCGGGCGAGCTCCTCCTCGCGAGTCTTCAGGGTGGTCTCGCGGGCGGCGAGTTCGGCGGCTTTGGCTGCGTCCATCGATGTCTCCAGGGTGCGGGTGCGGGAAGCCGCGAACTGCGGCACGGCGTCGGCATCGGCGCCGGTGACGTCGTCGGCGTCGTTGCCGGCGGCGTCGAGCGAGGCAAGGTCATCGCTGGGCAGCACGGCTTCCGCCTTGCCCAAGCCCTTGGTCTCGATCAGGTGCTCGCGCAGGCGGCGGAACAGGCCGGCGACAGTGGATGCGATCGCACTGCCGCCGTCGGCGAACTCGACGGTCAGCGCGTCCGGGGCGGCGAAGGCGGCCGAGGGGAGGCCTTTCACCGCGGGCGGCTGGGCACCGAGGAAGCCGACGTGGCGCAGATAGGCCGTGCCGGGCTTGGGATTGCCCGGGCTGTCGGCGAGGTACAGGCTGGCCGAGATCTTCTTGTAGCGTCCGGCGTTGACCAGCTCGGCGAAGGCCGGCTCGACCTGGTCGGCCTCGGCGAAGAGCGTGTCGCCTTCGACCTCGAGCTTGCGCACCCAGCCGAAGGCCGGCGCGTTCAGCGCCGGGTGGCCGATGACGATCGGCGCTTCGGAGACGGCCGGATCGTACCCGCTGGCGATCGCCTGCAGGTCGGCCTGGCTGAACTCGAGGGCGCGGCCGTCGACGGCCGTGTGGCGGCCGGCGCGGAAGATGGCCAGGCGCTTGGGAGTGGCGGGATGGACGGCGGGCATGGCGCCATCGTCCCGGGTGGACCACCGTCACCGGATGCGACGCGCGTCGCGCAAACAACTACTACCCCGTGCTGCGGCACCCGGCGGTCAGCATAGCCCCGCGAGGCGCTCGCGCGTCAATCGAGCGTGGCGCCGGAGCTGGCGTCGAAATGCGGTGGGCTAGTGCGCCGCTTCGTCCCATCATCGCCCAAGATGGAGGCCGAGCGCATGGCGGCAGGGTCCAAGGCGCCGCAAACCCCCGTTTGAAGCGTTCGAAACCCGTTTAAGAACGCCGCGCGTCCATCGCCCCCGGCCATCCTACCGGGACCGGGGCCTGCGTCGCTCACAGCGCGTTCTGTGCGGTCGATCCCCGGATGGCGTCCAGCAGGTGCTTCGCGGTGATCCGCAATACGGCCGCGTTGTCCTCCTCGGACAGGCCGAGGAAGGGACGCGCCGGCAGATTCGCCTCCGGCCGCCCGAACTGCTGCGCGGCCGCATAGGGGCCGCTGGTGCCGACCGCCAGCTCCGGTCCGTTGACCTGGTAGACCAGGCGATCGCCCAGCAGGTGGTTGTCGAACTTCAGGGTCGGCAAGCCGGGGCGCAGCTTCGCCTTGCGCCGGGCGTAGCGCGGCGACAGGGGCGCCCAGGGCAGTCCGGCCGGATCGACCTCGGCGGCGGCGCGTGCGCGCGTGGAGACCAGCAACTCTTCGCCGATGTCGGCCAGCATCACGGCCGGCGCTTCCATCAGCGCGGCCGCATTTCGGATGGCGGCCAATGCGGCACGGCCGTCGAACGTGATGATGACTTGTGCGCCTGCCATGACCGCTCCTAGACTGTTGCCGGGCCTACGCCGTGGGACGCACCCCGAGACGACGGACGACCTGCCCGCCCCGTGCGTGGGGAGCGAGGGCCCTTATTCCGACCCGTACCACAGCAGCCCTTCGCGCTGCTGGTTGACGTACTTGCGGTCCGACGTCGGCAGCAGCGTCCACGCCTCCAGGTAGCCCGCGCGTTCCTGCGCCACCAGCAGCAGCGTGTGGCCCTTGCCGATGTCGTAGCCCTTGATCAGGCGCGTGCGCATCTCGTAGTAGCCGGCGGCGTTGCGCTCGAGCGTGAGCCAGACCTCCCAGGGATCGGCGACCAGATCGAGCAGCAGCGGAAGGTATTCGGCGCGCGCCGGATCGAGGTGCTGCGCCAGTGCCTTGGCGTCGATCGCCAGGGGCAGTCCCTTGACGTCGAACACTCGCATCGGCCCATGCAGCAGCCCTTCGATCGTCTCTCGCACGTCCGCGGGCGTCGTCCCCGGCGGACCCAGCGGGACCGGCGTCGGCTCGAAGGGCACGCGATCGGGACGTCCAAGCTGATCCCAGGTGCTGCCGCCCAGGCGCTCCCACTGGCCGCGCCCGTAACCCTCGCCGCTGGCCAGCACCTGCTCGGCCTGCTCGCCCATCGATCCCCACGGCGCGGTGGCGCCGGGCGTGTGGCCGAAGCCGGGATCGACGCCGGCGGGCACGTCGACCGTGCGCGGATGCGCACCCTGGGCGCCGACGGTGACCGTCTGCATCTCGACCGGGGGCGCCGTATCGGGACCGGACTTGCCGAGGCGCTGCAGCCCGAAGTCGTCCAGTGCGTGCACGGTGCACTGGCAGCCCCAGCCGTTGGGCGGATAGTGCGCCTTCCACCAGGGATCGTCGGCGCGCAGCACCAGGCCGTTCCAGGCCAGGTGCTGCGGGCGCGGGTGCATCACCGCGTCGCTGTGCACGTACTGCCAATAGGGCCGCACCTTCTTCAGGCGTTGCAACTGGGCGTAGCGGCCGGCGGCGTAGCTGGTGCGCAGGTTGGTCTCGTAGATGACCCGCGATCGCCAGTTGCGACCGCCTTGGTAGTCCCAGCCATAGCGCGCGACGATCGCATCGAAGTCCTTGCGGAACTGCTGCAGGGTGGCGCCTTCGGCGATCGCGCGATCGACTGCCGCGCGCAGGTCGGCCAGCAGATCCGCGCGGTTGGCGCCGGCGACCACGAAGGCGTGGTCGTGCGCCGCGCCGAACAGCTGTGTCCAGTCGTCGGTGAGGGCGTTGCCCTTGCGGCGGAAATAGGCGATCTGCTCCTTGAAGGGCAGCGAGCCGTAGCTAGCCTCCGGCATGACCGCTGGCCTCGCCGAGGATGTCGTAGCGGCCCGCTGCGGCCGCCGCGGCCAGCGCCTCGCCCATCGCCCTGGCATAGCCTTCGAGGCTCATGTCGGGCGCCAGCGCCAACAGCCCGTCGCGCACATCCTCGAGACTGCCGGCGCGCTGCACCAGATCGCGGATCTTCTGGATCCATGCATCGGTCTGCGGCGCCAGTGCGCGCGCCAGCTGGTCGGCCTGCAGGCTCGGCGTGTCGACCGGGGAGCCCTCGGCGAACATGGCCGAGGTCTGGGATGCGGAGGCCTGCGCGGGCTGCGGTGCCGGCGCGTTCGGAATCTCGCTCCACTCGCCACCGTAGGTCTGCTCGATGTAGGCGAGACTCGGCCGGAAGCCCATCGCGGCGACCGTCTGGTCCTGCTGCGCGCGGCGCAGCATGTCCTCGGGCTGCTCGACGATCCGGGACACGCGCGGCGGCTGCGCATTGGGGAAGTTCCAGTGGGTCAGCCAGCGCGCCGGGCCCAGGTTGAAGCTCTCGCAGATCAGGTCGCCGTCGGCCTTGATCAGGTCCTGGCGCACTTCCATCTGGATCTCGCTCTTGTACTGGCCGCCGCGCGACTCGCTGGTCATCGACTGGCCGATGATGGTCTTGTTGATCGTCTCGTCCATCGTCTTGTGCAGGGTCTCGTAGTTGACCGTGCCGGAGCGGTTGGCCTCGAGCAGCTGCAGCATCATGCCCTGCGGCATGATCACGCCGGAGTCGGTCTGCACCGCCTTGGCGGCGGCCAGCAGCATCTGCTTCTCTGCCGGGGTGGCGCTCGCATCGTAGTGGCCCATGACCGTCGGCATGCCGAACTTCTCGAGGAAGATCAGCCAGAACTTCAGGCCCTGGCGCTTGAACAGCGCCGGCCAGTACAGCCAGTGCGCCAGGCCCATGCCGTAGGGCTCGTCGTGGTTGTCGGCGCCGGTCGCGAACCACCAGAAGTAGGGCGCGTCGCAGGGATCGCCGACCAGCATGTTCTGGTAGGTCAGCAGACGCAGCTCGTTCTTTGGCGTGAAGCGGAAACGCCGCCGATTGCGCACCTTGATCGCGTCCAGCGTGATGTAGCGGCCGTCGCGGCCGTAGATGACCTCGGCGACCGCGTAGCCGTAGAAGACGCCAAAGTGCATCAGCCCGGTGACGCTGTCCCAGCCGACGCGATGGAGCTGCGTGCGCAGGAACTCCGCCGCCGCCTTGTCCACCGCCTTGTCGCTGGCGGCATCCACCTGCCACTCGCAGTTGACCAGGGCCAGACGCCGTTGCTGCAGCGCTGCCGCCACCTGCGGCTCGGACAACACCGCTTCGTAGATCAGGACGTCGCCGCTGCCGCGCGTGCGCAGGATGCTGTCCCAGGGCAGCAGCAGTGGCCCGAGGTAGCCGCGAGTGATGTCGCGGCCGTCGATGGTGGTGGCGATCTCCCGGTCGAGCAGGGGCTTGCCGGGTTCGATTTGCGGATCGCTCATACGTAGCCTCGGAAGTCAGTCTCGCCGGCAACGACGCCCAGCCCCTCGTCGCTGAAGCGCACGCCGGCGCCATCGAACATCGATGCGCGCGGGCCGGTGGATTGGAATTCGATCGGCGCTCCGAGATTGCGGCTGGCGTAGTGCATCATCGCGATCGAGATCGCGGCGTCGCCGTGCCGCTTGGAGCCGTCCTCGCCAGTCGAGCGCTGGTCAGGCACGCGCGCGACGCCGCGGATCATCTTCACCAGACGCAGGTCGCTGGCCACGTCCTTGTCGCGCGGGAGCACGATGGTGCCGTCTTCGAAGGCGGCTTTCAGTGGCGGCATCTGCTCGCGGTACCAGGTCTCGCTGAGCATCACCAGTTCGATGCGCGACCAGCCATAGCGTTGAGCCATGAACTCGGCGACGGCCGAGCCGTTGCCACGGGCATCGAATGCGCCCCGGCGGAAGCGCGGAAGCCGGTCGCCGACGTAGTAGAGGATCTGCTCCTGCTGGCGATGCGGCACGTTGCGCAGCTCGAGCATGAACGACACGCGGCGCGTCAGGTCCTGCAGGATCTGCGCCGGCGTCACCACCGTAAGGTCGCCGGAGCGGCCGAAGTCCTCGCCCAGCACGCTATCAAACTTGGGATCGAGCGCCTGCAGCAGCGGAAGTACTTCGGACTCGAGCCAGTCGTTGACCGTGGCGGCACGGTAGTGGTCGGACTCCATCTCGAAGCCCTTGGGCGCCTCGAACCGGAGCACGGGCGCCGGCCGCATGCGCGCCTCGATCAGCGCGCCGGACAGCCAGCTGCCGGAACCCTCGGACGGAATGACGTCCAACTCTTCGTCGGCCGCATCGCCGTAGGTCTTGCGGATGTGCTGCACCCACTGCTGCTCGGCTTCTTTCGACCACGGCTTGCGCTGCCGCAGGCAGACACGCTGGTACAGGCCCTCGGCTACGGCATCGCTGAAGGTGATGTGATGCACACTGCCGGCGCGGCGCCCGCTGCGGATCTCCTGCACCAGGTCGTTGAACGGGTTGTCCGTGCCGTTATGTGTGCTGATCACGCGGACCTTGCCGCCCCACATCAGCAGCGCAATGGCCGCCTTGAGCAGTTCGCCCAGCTGGCCGTGAAACGCAGCCTCATCGATCACCACGACGCCCTGCTTGCCGCGCAGGTTGGCCGGCCGGCTCGACAGCGCGACGATGCGGAACGAGGAAGCGAAGCGGATCGTATATGTCTTGATCGACTTCTCTTCATCTCCCTCCTTGAAGATCTCCTCGCCTTCCTCCACCTCGCCGGCGGCTTGGTTGAACACGCGTGCCCACATCGCACAGGCCTCGATGTACTCGATGGCCATGTCCATGTTGTAGCCGATGTAGTAGACGTTCTGGCCGCCAGCGTCGCGCTTGCTGCCGGCGAGCAGCACGTCGTCGGCAGCCTCCGCCCAGGTGAATCCGGTTCGGCGGCTCTTTTCAGCTACCTTCAGGTCGGCGTCGTCCTGGATCCAGCGTTGCTGGTAGAGCAGCAGCACGGCTGGCACGTCGCTGGCTGCCGTGTTGGGCAGCTCGCTGCGGATTGCGTCGGTCAGCGACGTCGGGGTACTCATGCGATGCCCAGGATCTCTTTGCGGATGACCTCGGCGGTGTCCTCGCTGAGACCACCGGTGCGCGACATGCGCGCCACCTTGCTTGCCACGTCCTGCGCCTTGGCCTGCACCTCGGCGCGGTATTTCTTGAGCTGAACCGTCGAGCGCGACAGGTCCGCGATCGCGCGGGCGAGCTTGGGCAGATCCAGCGTTTCCGGATCGACCTGCAGCTCCATCAGCACTCCGAACAAGCGCTCCTGCACCAGGCGCACCAGCGCTTCGTTCATGGCGCCCTCGTCGTCGGGGCTCTGCGCCACCACGGCGCGGGCCTGCTCGCTGGCGATCTTCAGCGCGCCCAGGCGCTCCTCGAACTGCGAGCCGAAGCGATGGATGGTGCTCTTGCCGATGGCGTAACCCTGTTCCGCCAGCCACGCGGCGAGGCCCTCGTAGTCGCCGAAGCCGCCCGCGACCAGGCGCCGCTCCAGCTCGCGCCGGACGTCCTCGGGCAGCTTCAGGATCTTCGAGCGCGGGGCCACGTCAGTACCACTTCGCCGGCCGGGCGATGCCCGGCTGGCAATCGACGGTGTAGTCGACGATGTCGATGCCGGCGCGGGTCAGATGCGCGGACCAGACGGGTCCGTCGCGCCCGGTGATCACGATCAGCTCGCGCGTGGCCAGGTAGTCCAGCTCGCGGCGCAGGGCGTGGGGCGTCACGCGGTGATGTGTATCCTCCAGCGTGCGCAGGATGATCGGCTCGGCCACCGGCAGCGGGCGCCCGGCGTCGAGGGTTTTCAGGATCCGCCAGCGGATGGTCTCGCGCTGGGCCTTTTCGAGATCGATGTCGTTCACTGCTGATCCCCTCCGGGAAACCGCTGGTGGATCATCTCGGCCAGCTTGTCGAGCTTGGCGTCGATGGTGGCGCTGAAGCGGATCCAGTCCTCGCGCCGGACGTATTCGAGCGGCAGCGTCACGTTGAGCTTCTCGATGCGCCCGAGCAGGTCGCCGATGCGGCCGGCTTCCTTCTCCAGCGAGACCTCGATGCCCACCAGGCGCTTCTCGCCGGCGTCGCGCTCGGCCTGGCGCAGGTCGGCGATCGCCGCGGAGCGCTCCTGCAGGCGGCGTTCGAACTGGCCGAGCAGCACGCGCCCGAAGCCGAAGACCAGCCCCACGAAGGCCACCAGCAGCGTCACGGCGACGCCGGCGGAGAGATGGATTACCGTGTCGCCCACGCCGGCCGCTCCTGTCGTTGCTCGAAGATGTGCGCGCAGTCCGCGCAGCGACTGGTCTTGCGCAGCACGCGCAGCCGCGCGGCTTCGATCACCTCGCCGCAGTCGATACACAGCCCCTCGACGGCCGGATCGCGCGCAACGAAGCTGGCCTCGACTCGCGCGTGGTGCGCACGCAGCGCCGCAGCCTGTTCCTTTTCGATGTGCTCGGTGGCCTGGTCGATGACGTCAGTCACGGGTGGCCTCCACGGGCAGCGTGCGCTCCAGCTCGCCGGCGCAGGCGTCCTTGACGCGCGCGTGCATCTCGATCAGCCGCCGCTCGACGCCGGTGCGCCCGCGCGCCTGCTCGTTGAGCGCGCAGGCATCCCGGCGCCAGCGGTGCACCAGATCCGCGATCGGTGATTTAACGCTGCGCGCCATGCGCCCCTCCCTGGCTGATGCGCGCGGCGGCCGCGCGGTCGGCATTGGCGCGATCGAGCACGCCGCGCAGACTCGCGGCCCACTGCAGCGCGTCGATCACGCACACCGCCGGCCGCCCGGCCAGCGTGCAGCGAGACGGGGGCGCCGCAGGCGGGGCCAGCGGCGCGGTCAGCGTGGACGGCAGCGGCTGCACCACCGGCACGGGCAC
>JAJZGE010000607.1 GCA_021798675.1 Pseudomonadota bacterium
AGCAGGCCCACCGCGCCGAACGCGCGCAGATACCAGGCCGGCGCGCGCGCGATGAAGCCGTGGTGATCGCCGGCCACGTCGTCGCGGCGGGTGAACACTTCGAGGAAGGCCACGCCTTCGAGCATTTCGCCGATGCCGGTGAGGCCGGCGCGGATCTCGGCGGGCTTCAGGTAATGCAGCACGTCGGTGCATACGATCAGGTCGAAGCGGCTGTCGAAGCGCAGCTGCTCCAGCTGGCCGAAGCGCGCCAGCCCGAGGTTGCGGCTGCGGCCGTAGCGCGCCACCGCGTACTCGCTGGCATCCAGTCCGCGATAGTCGATGCCCGGCCGCAGCGCCCGCAGCGGCGCACGCCAGGTGCCTTCGCCGCAGCCCACGTCGAGCACGTTGCGGATCGGTCGCGCCAGGTAATACTCGGCCTGCGCCACCACCATCGCCACCTTGCGCCGGAGCTCGGCCGGCGAACCCACCGCGTGCTGCGGGTCGCGGTACCACTTGTCGAAATAGTCGCGGTCGTAGGTCTTGGGCATCGGCGTTCCCGCAGGGCGGATCAGTGGCAGGTGATGGTAGCCGCCGCGCGCCGCGGCATCACCTTGCGCATGCGCGACGCTTGCCAGCATGAGGCCACTTTCCTGCTGCGGAGGTTGCGTCATGCCGATGATCCGTTTTCGCCTGACCGGCAGCCGTGCCGATGCCGATACGATGATTGCCGCCCTGCACGGCATCAGCGACATCGAGCACATCGAGGAGATCGACGATCTGATGCCGCAGATGCGCGACGACTCCAGCTCCAGCGAATCGGTGAGCGACAGCGAGGCGCGGATGTACTGCATCGAGGTGGATGCCCCCGGCGACCGGCTCGCCGACACCGTGCGCGGCAGCGCCGAGGTGATTGCCCGCGAGCTGGACGCGGGCATCGAGTTCACCGACGAGTTCTGAGCTGGCGCAAGCTTCTACGCGCCGCAGGTTGCTCGCACCGCGGCCGTGAATCGCGGCCCCATGCGCGGGGCCTGACCGGGCCGGCATGTCATCCGCCGCGCCGCCGCTGCGTTGAGCATGCACAGACACCGCGTGTCTGTCCTGCCATCCCGTGAGGCGTCCTGCATGCATTTCCCCCGCTCCATCCCGGCATTTGTGCGCCGCTGCGCGCTGGCGCTGGCGTGCGTCGCGCTGGCGGCGCCGACGCAGGCCGCGCAGCCGCTCGACCATGACGACATCGCGTGGCTGCAGCGCGCCAGCTTCGGGGTGGACTCGGCCACCCTTGCGCGCTACCAGCAGCTGGGCCGCACGCGCTATCTGGACGAGCAGCTGGCCGGCGGCGACGACAGCCTGCCTCCGTCCATCGCCGCAATGGTCCGCGGCTTCGAAGTCACCACCACGCCACCGGCGCAGATGCTGATGCAGTTCCGCGAGCTGCGCCGGCAGTACAAGTCGTCGCCCGCGGGTGCCACCCAGGATGCCGCCAAGAAGGCGCTGCAGGCCTACGCGCGCAAGATCTACCTGCAGGACGCGCAGATCGAGCTGCTGCACGCGATCTACAGTCCCGACCAGCTGAAGGAACAGATGGTGTGGTTCTGGCTCAACCACTTCAGCGTCTACGCGCCCAAGGGCGCGGTGCGGCTGGTGGCGGCCGACTACATCGAAGACACCATCCGACCGCACGCGCTGGGCAAGTTCCGCGACCTGGTGATGGCCACGCTGGAGAGCCCGGCGATGCTGGTGTACCTGGACAACGCGCGCAATGTGAAGGGCAAGACCAACGAGAACTACGCGCGCGAGCTGATGGAACTGCACACGCTGGGCGTGGGCTCCGGCTACACCCAGCAGGACGTGCAGCAGCTGGCGCTGATCCTCACCGGCGCCGGCATCGACCTGCGCGCGGGCCTGCCGAACGACCGCCGTCGCTTCGCCCGCGCGCCCCAGCCGCTGATCCGCCACGGCCTGTTCGTGTTCAACCCGAACCAGCATGACTTCAGCGACAAGGTGTTCCTGGGCCACACCATCAAGGGCAGCGGCTTCGACGAGATCGAGCAGGCGGTGACACTGATCACCCGCCAGCCGGCCTGCGCCCGCTTCATCTCGCAGCAGCTGGCCGAATATTTCGTGGCCGACAAGCCGCCGCCGGCGCTGGTCGAGGCGATGGCCGCCACCTTCCAGCGCACCGATGGCGACATCGCCGCCGTGCTGCGCACACTGTTCACTTCGTCCTCGCTGCCTGCTAGCTATGGCAGGAAATTCAAGGACCCGACCCAGTTCCTGGTCTCGGCCATGCGGCTGGCCTACGACGGCAAGCCGATCGCCAACGGCGCGCCGCTGATCAACTGGCTCAACCAGATGGGCGAAGCGCCGTTCGGTCGCATCACGCCCGATGGCTGGCCGCTGGAGTCGGCCAGCTGGTCGGGCTCCGGCCAGATGGCCAAGCGCTTCGACGTGGCCCGTGCGATCGGCAGCGGCAACAACCGCCTGTTCATCGCCGACGGCGACAGCGCCACGCCGCATCCGGCGCCGCCAAACCTG
>JAJZGE010000608.1 GCA_021798675.1 Pseudomonadota bacterium
CAAGCATAGGTTTCACCTAATCGCCGGTTACTTCGAGCGCCACGTGGCGGGGCGCGGGACGTGCAAGGACGCGGCGGGCGGGCGGTAGCGGTTCGGTGATCGCCTGCGACACAGCCTGTCGCAGCACCGTGGATGCTGGGGTCTCCCAGCTTTCACGGACGCCGCGATGGACGATGCCACACGATTCGAGCCGCACGAGGCCGAAACCGGGAACCCTTCACCCACGGGCGCCCAGCCCCCGGTCTGGGGCGAAGCGCTGTGGGGCACCCTGCCCAGGCGGTGGCTGGCGCGCGCCAGTCTGATGCTGGGCGCGGACGGCCAGCCGCCCGCGCGCCATGCGGGCAAGGAGCGCGCACCCGGATCGCAGGTGCCGGCCGACGTGCGCCGCCTGCTGGACATCGACATCGAAGACGACGTCGGGGTGCAGTTGCGTCTCGTGGCCGAACGACTGCAGGCGCTGCAAGCGCAGCCGCGGCAGGGTGGCCTGCTGTGGGCCAACCTCATGTTGCTGGGGCGCGAACTGGAACTGGAACGCGACGCCGTCGAGCTGCTGATGCTGCGCATCGTCAACCGGCTGGATGCCACGACGACGGCTATGCTTTCGCCGCTGCTTTGCGATTGCCTGGATCCGATTTTCCTGATGCGGCTGGACGGGGTGCTGGGCTTCGCGCCGGGACGCAGCGAGGAACTGCTGGATCATGCCGGGCGGCTGGCGCGCAGCGGCCTGCTGCGCCACGAGCTCGGGATCGGTGCTCCGCTGGAGGATCGACTGCGCATCCCGCAAGGCATGCTGGCGGCGCTGCTCAAGCCCATGCGCAGCGCGCATGATGCGGCGGAGCGCCTGGTGTTCCGCGCGCCGGCCTCCCCGCTCGCGTTGGACGACTACGCGCACCTGGCCGAACCCATCGGACTGGTCCTGGCGCGGCTGCGTCACGCGGTGACGCAGCGCGAAGGTCCGGCCAACGTGCTGCTGCACGGCGCGCCGGGCACCGGCAAGACTGAGCTGGCACGGCTGCTGGCGCAGACGCTGGGCGTGCCGCTGTATGCCATCGAGGCGTGCGGCCACCGTCGGGATGAACCCCTGCCGCCGAAAGAGCGGCTCGAGGAATACCGCTTTGCCCAGGGCATCCTGCGCATGGCCGGGCCGGCGCTGCTGTTGTTCGACGAGGCCGAAGACCTGTTCCCCACGTCCTGGGGCAGGAACGAGCACGTGCCCGGCAAGGCATTGCTCAACGAGACGCTGGATGCTGGCTTCGTGCCGGCACTGTGGCTGAGCAACCGCGTCGATCACATCGATCCGGCGTTCCTGCGACGCTTCGACGTGATCCTGGAGGTCACGCCGCCGGACCGCCGGCGCAAAGCGCAGGTGCTGTCGCAGCACCTGCCGGCCAGCGCCCGGATCGAGCCCGCCTGGCTGGCGTGCGCCGTCGCGCCCAAAGCTCTGACGCCCGGCGTGCTGGCACGCATCGGCCGCACGCTGGCCGCCAGCGGCGTGGACGAGCCGGTCCATTTGCAGCAGGCCATCGACCTGCTGCGCCGGCAGTACCTGCGCGCCGCCGAGGGCCGGTCGGAGCCGCCGCTGGCCGCCGCCGCGCAGGAACTGCCCTTCGCGATCGAGGCGCTGCAGTGCGATGCGCCCATCGCATCCCTGCTGGGGCGGCTGCAGGCACAGCCCGGCGGCCGTCTGTTGCTGCACGGCCCGCCCGGAACCGGCAAGACCGCGCTGGCGCATCACCTGGCCGGGCACATCGGCAAGACATTGCAGGTCAAGCGCGCCTCGGATCTGCTCTCGCCTTATGTGGGCGAGACCGAAGCGCGTCTGGCCGCGATGTTCTGCGACGCCGCACGCGAGGGCGACGTGCTGCTGCTGGACGAAGCCGACAGCTTTCTCGGCGAGCGCAGCGTCCACCGCGCGCGCTGGGAGACCACGCAGACCAACGAGCTGCTGACGCAGATGGAAGCCTTCGAGGGCGTCTTCATCTGCACCACCAACCGTCTGGACGCATTGGACCCTGCCGTGCTGCGGCGCTTCGACCTGAAGATCGGCTTCGCCGCGCTCAGCGCGCCGCAGCGGCTGGACCTGATCCGCCGCGCGGCGGCGCACCTGGGGCTGGACTGGGATGCCGCGTCCGAGCAGGCGGTCCGTGCCGCGCAGTCGCGTCTTGGCGGCATGACGCCGGGCGATCTCGCCACGGCGCTGCGTCACCTGCGCCTGACCACGGCCACGCCCGGCCTGGACGACGTGCTCGAGGCGCTGGCGCGGGAATGCCGCTACAAGGCGCCGCCGGCGCGGCGCATCGGCTTCGTCGCCTGATGCTTGCCGCAGGCGGCGGCCACGCGCAGCATCGCGCTCCTGCACCCCAGGACCGCGCGCCCATGGCTGGAAACACGCAGACGCTCTACCGCCAGTGGCTGGTGCTGCAGCGGATCCCGCGCGCGCCGTGCAAGGTCACCGCGCGCCGCATCGCCGAACACCTGCTTACCGAAGGCATCGAGGTCACTCGGC
>JAJZGE010000019.1 GCA_021798675.1 Pseudomonadota bacterium
GGCACGGCGGGCTTGCGCCAGTCGCCGAAGCTGGCCTGCGCCAGCTGCAGCGCCTGCGCAGGCGTGACGTCGCCGGCCAGCACCAGGATGGCATTGTCGGGCCGGTACAGCGCGCCATGCAGGCGTTCCACGTCGGCGCGCGTGATGCGTGCGATGGAGGCCGGCGTGCCGAGGCGCGAATGGCCGTAGGCGCCATCGCCGAACACCGCGCGGCTGGCCGCCAGCGTGGCCAGCGCGGCCGGCCGGCTGAGCATCAGGCGGAGATCGTCGATGGTCTGCGCCTGTGCGCGCTTGAGTTCGTCCGGCGCGAAGTCAGGGTGGCGCACCACGCTGGCCAGCAAGGCCAGCGCCTGCGGCAGCTTGGGCGTGGTGACGGTGATCCCCACCGCGCTCTCGTCCCAGCCGGCGGCGGCCTGCAATGAACCGCCCAGCGCCTCGGCGGCCGCGGCGATCTGCGGCGCGGTCCTGCCGCCGGCGCCCTTGTCCAGCAGGCTGGCGGTGAGGCCGGCCAGGCCGGCCTCGTTCGCCGGATCCATCTCGCCACCGCTGCGCAACACCAGCTGCGCGGTGACCAGCGGCAGGTCGGCGCGGCGCACGCTGACCACTTCCAGCCCGTTCGGCAGGATTTGCGCGGTGGGCATGGGCACGTTGAGCCGCGGCGCGAGTCCCGGGGCGGGCGGCGTGGCGGGGAAATCGGCGGTCGGGCCGGTCGCGGCGACGACCACCGGGGACATCCCGAGAATGGCCGTAAAGACGGCTGAGCGAAGCAGGCTGCGGCGATCGCAGTGGCGGGTCATTTCGCGTCTCCCTGCTTGGCCGCGGCCTGCGGCTGATAATCGATGGTGACGCTGTGGGCGCCGGTGATGAAGTTGCGCATCACGCGGTGAACGTCCTCCGCGGTGACTTGCTGCAAGGCATCGAGGTCGCTGTTGACGCGCGCCGGGCTACCCTCGGTGAGCGCGGCCTGGCCCAGCGCGAAGGCGATCCCCTGTGCGGTCTGGCGCCGCTTGAGCTTGTCGGTGAGCAGCTGGGTCTTCACCTTGTCCAGCTCGGCCGCCGGGATCGGCTGGGTGGCGAGCCAGACGATTTCCTCGTGCAGCAACTTCTCCGCCTCGCCGGTGGTATGCCCGCTGGCCAGGATGGCGTACACCGTGAACAGCCCCGGACCCTCCCGGCCATCGGCGTCGGCTCCCACCTGCTGCGCGACCTGGTGCCGGTAGACCAGCGACTGGTACAGCCGCGAGGATTCGCCCTGCGCCAGCAACGCGGCGGCCACCTGCAACGGAATCAGGTCCTTGCCGTCGCTGGCGGGTGGGATCAGCCAGGTCTCGGCCACCGCCGGCAGCGGTGCGGTCGCGCTGGTCACCGTATAGCGCGCATCCTTGCTGCGCCTCGGCTCCTTCACGTCCACTTGCGGAATGGGCGTGGCGGGCTTGGGGATCCAGCCGAAGTACTGGTCGACCCATGCGTCCAGCTGCTTGGGATCGAAGTCGCCGGCCACGATCAGGGTGGCGTTGTCGGGACGGTAGAACGTGTTGTGGAAGGCGATCACGTCCTGCAGCGATGCGGCCTCGAGGTCGGGGATGCTGCCGATGGTGGGCCGCCGGTACGGATGTACCCGGTAGGAGTATTTGTCGATGGAGTTGAACAGCCTGCCGTAAGGCTGGGCGAGCACGCTCTGGCGGTACTCCTCTTCCACCACGGCACGCTCGGACTTGAAGTTCTTCTCGTCCACGTTGAGGTTGGACAGGCGCTCCGCCTCGGCCCACAGCAGGGTCTGCAGGTGGTTGCTGGGCACCACCTCGAAGTAATTGGTGATGTCGTCGCCGGTGGAGGCGTTGTTTTCGCCGCCCACGTCCTCGGTCAGCCGGTCCATCTCCTCGGCGTGCATGTGCCGGGTGCTCTTGAACATCAGGTGCTCGAACAGGTGCGCGAAGCCCGAGCGTCCCTTGGGATCGTCCTTGGAGCCGACGTGGTACCACATCTGCACCGCCACGTTGGGGCTGGCATGGTTCTCCACGCTGAGCACCTGCAAGCCGTTCGGCAACGTGCGTTCGCGGTACTGGATGGCCGGGATGTGCAATGTGTCGTCCGCGTGCGCGGACGACGGCGGCCATGCCGCGGCGATCAGGACGAAGGTGGCCAGCAAGGCGGCCGGGCGCAGGCGCATGGGCGAGGTTCCGTTCGGCGGAAAGCCTGCACCATAGCAAGGCATGGCGAATCGCGCGTGCTGCGGCGAACCATCCGCGCGCGGGCCAGCGTGCGCCGACCGTTCATTCGAGCGGGTCGCGCTCCACCCGTCGCAGGAACACCGCCATCTCCTTCTCTGCCTGCTTGTCGCCGCGCTCCAGCGCGACCGCCCTGCCCTGCCGCCAGGCCGCGGCCGCGCCCGCGCGATCGTCCATGGCGAGGCAGGCTTTGCCGAGCAGCTTCCACGCCGCCGAGTAGCGGGCGTCCAGGCGCAGGGCATGGCGCAGTTCCTCGGCAGCCGCCACCGCGTCCCCGCTGTCGAGCAGCGCGTCGCCCAGCGCATAGCGCAGCAGGGCTCCGTCGCGCGGGCCACCGCATTGGCTGCGCAGGTTCGCGATCAGCGCCTGCTTGGTCACGGCTGCACGCGCGTGTGGCCGCCGTCGACCGAGTAGACCTGCGGCGACTGCGCGGGATCGGGCGGAGTCGCGCCGCTGCGTAGCTCGGCCAGGGTGGCAGCCGGCCACACCACCAGCCAGGTCGAGCGGAACGGCTGGATCAGCAGCGCATAGCGCGAGGCCTGCGCAACCACCCTGTCGGGATGCTCCACCACTACGCCCTCGGGGTGTGCCTGCGCGAACGCGGCCAGCTGCTGGTCGTTCTGCAGCACCTGGATCGGCCGCGTCAGCCGCGCCTGGAAATGGAATTCGCCCTCGTAGTTGCCAAGCGAGCCGATCGCATGGCCCGCCCGCTCGGTCTCGGCTAGCAGCTGCGAAATGGGGCGCAGGTCATAGCGCGGCCACATGGTCAGGGTGAACAGGCTGTTCAGCGCCAGCGTGCCGACCAGTCCCGCCACCGCCAGCCGGCGCAGCTCGCCGCGCCCGCGCAGCAGGAGCAGCAGGCCAAGCAGCAGGAACACCACGGCGAAGGAGCGGCTGTACGGCGCGCAGGCATCGACCCATTCGCCGTGCAAGCGGTTGTCCGCCACCAGGCTGGGCAGCACAAACAGCACCGCGGCAAACACGAGGCTGCCGATGGCCACCGGCCAGGTGCCCAGCCAGGCGGTATCGGCCAGGCGCGGCCTGCGTTCGCGCAGGATCGCGATGGCCGCCGTGAGCAGCAGCATCGCACCGGCCATCTCCGGCACCAGGTAATACAGCTGCTTGCCGCGCACCAGCGAGAACACGACGAAGGCCGGCAGCACCCAGGCGAGCGCGAAGCGCACGCCCGGCTCGAGCGGCTTGCGCAGGGTGGCCAGCGCCACCCATGCGCGCGGCCAGCCGAACAGCGGGAACAGCAACGCCGGCAGCATCAGCACGTACCACAGCACCGGGTGGGCGTGGCTCTGCAGCGGCTCGGCGGTGTGTATGCCGTGGATCACGCGCGCCGCGGTCTGGCTGAAGAACAGCCGGTGCATGTAGGCCTCGCCACCGGCGAAACCCGCCGGCAGCGCCCACGCCAGCAGCATCGCGAAGCCGAGCAGCAGCGCCAGCGCGCCGCGGCCGTACCAGCGTGCGCGCTGCGCGCGCGCATGGCGGCTCCAGAACGGGCCGAGCAGCCACGGGAACGCGACGTGCAGCAGCATCACCGGGCCCTTGGTGAGCAGGCCGAGGCCGATGCACAGGCCGAACAGCCACCAGCGCGGCTCCTCGCGGTGTGCCGTCGGCGTGAGGCAAAGCAGCGCCGACAGCACCCACACCGCCAGCAGCACGTCGTACATGATCTGCAGGCCGAACAGGAAGTTGTAGCTGAGCGCCAGCAAGGCCCACGGCGCAGCCTTGGCCATCCATGCGCGGTTGGGGAACAAGCGCCGCGCGATCAGCGAAATCAGCACCAGCTCGATGCCGCCGAACATCACCTCCAGCAGCCGCGGCCACACGTCGCTCACGCCGAACACCAGCCAGCCGGCCTGGATCAGCCAGAACAGCAGCGGCGCCTTCTCGCTGTAGGGCACGCCGTTGAGGTGCGGCACCAGCCAGTGGTGCCCTTGCCACATCTCCCACGCCACGGCCAGGGTGCGCGTGGAAAACAGCGGCATCGGGCCATGCGAGAAGATCGCCAGCAGCGCCGCCGTCGCCCACAGCGGCAGCCACGGCCAGAGCGAGCGCAGGTGTTCGGAGCGGCTGTAGGAGCTGGGGGTCACGGGCAGGCTCGACGGGGTAACGGCGCGATTCTACCGGCCCCGGACGCCGGCGCGGCTAGCGCATCGCTCCGTCGGCCAGGGCGTTGAAGCGTGCGGCGATGTAGTCGTCGGTGAAACTGGTCATGTCGCGGCCGCGGATGAAGCCGCAGTGGCCGCCGTGGGCGGCGATGTCCAGCTCCACGTTCGGCGGCAGGCGCAACTGCTCGAACGCGTCCACCGGGATCACCGGATCGTCGCGTGCGGTAAGGATGCTGGCCGGGATCTGCATGGCCTGCAGCGCATCGCCGGCCACCGAATAGCCGTCCAGGTACGCCTGCAACGAACCGAAGTCGGTGTGGCGCAGCACCAGCGATTCGGTGAGGCCGCGCAGGTCCTGCTTCAGCTCGGTGAGCTCGAAATAGCGGTGCTGCGGGAAGGCGCCCTGCTTCGCCTGCAGCGATTTGCGCCACTTGTGCAGGAAGTAGGCCTGGTAGAACCACGGCGCCGACGCTTCCAGCGAGAACAGGCCTTCGCTCGGATCGATGATCGGGCACACCGCCAGTGCGTAGCTGAGCGGGATGCCGAGGCGCGGCGTCTGCAGCGCGGCGCGCAGCGCGAAATTGCCGCCCAGCGAGAAACCGGCCAGCGCCATCGGACGCGCCGGCCAGCGCTGCGCGATGTCGGCCAGCGCATGCACCACCTCGCCGAGCCGGCAGGAGTGGAACAGCGCCTCGTTGAGCGCGTGGCTGTCGCCATGGTCGCGGAAGTTGAGGCGGAAGATGTCCCAGCCGTCCGCCAGCAGGCGGCTGCCGGTCTGCAGCACGTAGGTGGAATCGACGCTGCCTTCCCAGCCGTGGAACAGCACGGCAAGGCCGCGCGACTGGGGGCGCACCCTCTGTGCGGTATAGGCACCGCTGAGCCGCACGCCGTCGCCGCCGTCCACCATCACCGCCTCGGCGCCCTCCAGCACCGTTCGCGCGGCGCGCGGCAGCAGCAGGCGGCGTACGCCGCTGGAGGACAGCATGGTCTGGATGTGCCCGCTGGTGAGCGGCCAGGCCGGCCGGAAGTCCTTTCCGCGCGGCAGGTTCATGCGTCGCGATCCTCCAGCGCCGCGGCGATGCGTTCGCGCGACAACTCGGCCATCTTGCGGCGCGCGTCGGGGGTGGCCGGCACGGGTTGCAGGAAATGCACCTCCGCGTCCATCGGCACGCTGCCGAGCAGGCGCAGGAAGTTGGCCAGGAAGCTCTCGTGCTCGCGGAAGCCGGCGTCGACGATGCGCTTGCCGTCGCGGGCGAAGCGCAGCGCCACCGGCTGCAAGGGCGCCTCGGCATCCAGCGCGGCCTGGAAGATGCGCGCATGGAATACCTTGAGCACGCCGTCGTGGCCGGTGCCGCCCTCGGGGAACACCGCCACCGAACGGCCGGCGCGCAGCCGCTCCACCATCACCTGCATCACCGCCGCCAGAGAATGGTTGCTGCCGCGGCGATGGAAGATCGTGCCGCCGCTGGCCGCCAGCCAGCCCACCAGCGGCCAGCGCGCGATTTCCGCCTTGGCCACGAAGCACACCGCGCGCTGCGAATGCAGCAGCACGATGTCGATCCACGAGGTGTGGTTGGCCACGAACAGCACCGGATCGGCCAGCGGCTGGCCGAAGCGCACCGAGCGCAGGCCGAAGATGCGCAGCAGCATGGTGGACCACCAGCGGATCAGCTTGTGCGCGAACGGCTCGCGACCGTCCCGCATCACGCTGTGGCGGTTCCAGCTCATCACGAACGCGGCGAGCAGGATCGCCAGCACGGTGTGCAGCAGCAGCAGCGGCACGCGCCACAGGTAGCGCAGCGGTCGCATGCGGTCGCGGATCGGCAGGGAAATCGTGGCGGTATCCATCAACCGGCAAGTCTAGCGTTTATTGCTCGTAACGTTATGCGACGGCGGAGGATTTTCCGCACGCATCAGCGGCAGCGAGGGCGAGCGCTTCACCGTGCGCAGCACGAAGCTGGAATTGACGTCGGCCACGCCGGCGGCGTTGAGCAGGCGATCGAGCAGGAAGCGCGAGAAATCCGCCAGGTCGGCCACGTAGACGTGCAACAGGTAATCCATGTCGCCGGTCAGCGCATGGCAGGCCACCACCTCGTCCCAGCCGGCGACGCGCTCGACGAAGCGCTCGATCACATCGGCCTCGTGCTTCACCAGCTGCACGCGCACGAAGGCCTGCAGGCCCAGGCCCACCGCCTGCGGATCGACCTGGGCGGCGTAGCCCGTGACCACCTTGTCCGCCTCCAGCCGCTGCAGACGGCGCAGGCAGGCCGAAGGCGACAGGTTCACCCGTTCGGCCAGCTCGGCGTTGGTGATGCGGCCCTCGGACTGCAGCACGGCAAGCAGGCGCAGGTCGGTACGATCCAGCACACTCATGCACGATACTCCGAATGTTTGATCTTGTGATGCATGAATATTGCGTCTAGATGGCCAGGTTGCGCAACTTTGCAAGTTTCGTGCGGGCGCTTCGCCTTATGCTTTCGATATCCATCCAGCCCGGCCGTTCCTCATGGAAACCAGCACACCCCGCAAGGTCGAACACCAGCAGACCGACCGCGGCTACATCCCGGTCTACGCCACCGGCGTGGTGGAGCAGCCCTGGGACAGCTACACGCGCACCGACCACGAGGTGTGGGACACCCTGTACCAGCGCCAGCGCGAGCTGCTGCCCGGGCGCGCCTGCAAGGAATTCCTCGCCGGCGTGGAGCGCTTCGGCCTGGGCGACGGCGGCATCCCCAAGTTCTCCGAGCTGAACAAGGTGCTGGCCGCCGCCACCGGCTGGGAACTGGTGGCAGTGGAAGGCCTGCTGCCCGACGAGGTGTTCTTCGACCACCTGGCCAACCGCCGCTTCCCGGTGAGCTGGTGGATCCGCAAGCCCGACCAGCTCGACTACCTCAGCGAGCCCGACCTGTTCCACGACCTGTTCGGCCACGTGCCCCTGCTGCTCAACCCGGTGTTCGCCGACTACATGCAGGCCTACGGCCGCGGCGGCATGAAGGCGTTCGGCATCGGCCCCGAAGCGCTGATGAACCTCACGCGCCTGTACTGGTACACGGTGGAATTCGGTCTCATCAACACCGATGAAGGCCTGCGCATCTACGGCGCCGGCATCGTCAGCTCCAAGGGCGAATCCATCTACTGCCTCGACTCGCCCGCGTCCAACCGCATCGGCTTCGGCCTGCAGCGCGTGATGAGCACGCGCTACAAGATCGACACCTACCAGCAGACCTACTTCGTGATCGACAGCTTCGAGCAACTGTTCGACGCCACCCGCCCGGACTTCACGCCGATCTATGCCAATCTCAAAACCGAACCCGCGCACGCGGCGGCAGACGTGCTGGAAAGCGACCGCGTGTTCAATCGCGGGACGCGCGAGGGGTTTGCGACGGGGGCGGATACGTGAGGTGCTGATCTTCTGCTGACGCGGCGCTTGCGCGCTTGGCGGCATCTTCCTTGAAGTGTTTGTATCGAAGCACTTGTTGGACATCCAGATATCCAAGCGGTCCTTCACGCCACATGGGTTCATCATCATCCAGCCCCAAGGCCAGAAGGATGTCTCGATGCATACATCGAATGTCCTGCAATTCGAAGATATCGCTGGAGAGAGTCAAGAGATTCACGCTACGTTTTTTCGTACCACGAATCACCAGCGAAGGGCCACCTTTGACGCCTTGATCAAAGCCGAGTTCTTCGATGCTTTCCAGAACGACAACCCGGCGACCGGCAAGCCAGCTCCGCGTGATCGTTCGGGCATCAATGACGACACGAACCGTCAAGGCATATATCAGACCAATGACTATGGACACGGCGATTAGGAGCAACAGCCAGTCTGCCCGCCATGCCATGCCTCTGAACAACCACAGGAAGAACCCGATACATCCCACTAACAGCGCGGCATAAAACATGCGCGTGCGCGGCCGCGGACAGTAGTGCTTGATTTCTGAGTCAGGGATAGCAGTGGGGCGATAAAAGCCGCGGGGATCCATATAGCCTCAGCAAATCCTGCCAAAATTCTCTATTAGAGATTATCTGCACCCAAGCCTTGTGCAACCCGCATCACCGCCCATGCGCATCCACCCAAGGCCGCACAATCCCGGCCCACAGCTCATAACCCGTGCGATTCATGTGCAGGCCATCCTTGATGAACCATTTGGCCTGCGGCTGGCCGTCCTTGCCCAGCATCGGCGTGAACACGTCGAGATAGGCCACCTGCTGCTGCGTGGCGGCGTAGGCGCGCACCAACGCGTTCGCTTCGCGGATCTGCGGAAGCAGGGCCTTGCGCGCCATGCTGGGTTTGATCGCGATGAAGGCGATCGGCACGCCGGGGTCGACGGCGCGGGCCTTGCGCACGAAGGCGGCGAAATCGTCGCGCACTTGCCCGGGGCTGTTGCCGGCTTCGACGTCGTTGTCGCCGGCGTACATCACGATGGCGCGCGGGTGGTAAGGCGCCACGATGCGGTCGGCGAAGAACGTGCTGTCGGCGATCTCCGAGCCGCCGAAGCCGCGGTTGATCGTGTGCACCTCGGGAAAGTCGGTCGCCAGCGTCTTCCAAAAGCGGATCGACGAGCTGCCGATGAACAGCACCGCGCCGGCCGGCGGCGGCTGCGCGCGGTCGGCCCGCTCGAATGCGGCGATCTCGGCGTTCCACTGGGCATGGTTGTCGGCCGCATGCGCCCAGGCGCACGGCGGCAGCAAGGCGAACAGCACGATCAGCCAGCGCTTCATCGCTTCTCCCTCGGTGGGTTGCGTGCGAGTTCGGACACTTCCAGCACTTTCGCGATGCGCGTGCCATCCCAACGATAGATCAGATGCTGCGCCTGTACGCAGGGCGCCACCACGTCGGGCTGGAACGCCGCCACGCATTCGCCGCCGCGGTCGCGCACGCTGTCGTAGACGATGCCGTTGGAGCCGGCCTCGCGCAGCGTGCGGGCGAGCCTGACGCTGGCCGTGTAGACGTCCGCATCGTGTTCCTTCTTCCAGCCACCGCGGATGTCATGCAGGCGGCTGTCGATGCGCGTGCGGTAGCAGCGCATCTGCACGTCGCAGGCGGATTCGCGGGTGGCGGCGAGGAAGCGCTCGCGGTGGTAGACGGTTTCCTCCACCGCGGTGGCCACGCTGTGCGCCGCGTAGAACACGCCCCAGCTGCCGTCGGAAAAGCGGCTGCCCTCCGGATTGAGGTGGGTGAACGCCGCCATCACCGGCGTGCTGCCCGGGCCGCTGATGCGGTGCTCCTTCGGCACCAGCTTCAGCACGCCGGCTTCCTCGCGCAGGCGCGGATTGGTCAACGCCTCGATGGCGAACACCGCGTCGAGGTCGGCCGGGTCGGCGATGCGGTCGTACACGCCCACCGGCGGAAAGCGGCTGGGCACGATGCGGTAGGCGTGGCTCCAGCGGATGCGGCGGACGGGTGGCAGATCGGCAGGCATCGCGGGCTATCCGTATCGTTCCTGTGCAGGGGGAAAGCGAGCCTCGCCGTAGGCGGTCTCGCGGAACGCGACGGGCGACGTTTCAGCCGCGCTGCGCGTCCAGGTACTGGCGCACCACGAACAGGTCGGCCACGTTGCCCGACAACATGCGTTCCAGCGCGGAGTGCCCGCCGAACAGCGGCGCCGCATTCGGCTTGCGCAGCCAGGCGTCGGCCTGCGCCGGGTCGGGGAAGAGGATCTGCAGCGCCTTCCAGATGCCCAGCAGGTAGCTGATGCGCTCCAGCGTGTCGCGGCCCAGGCCGCCGGCCTGCTCGCGCTTCCACTTGTAGAAGGTTGACTCGGGCGGATCGCCGAGCAGCTTGCGCTGTTCGGCGACACGGAGGTCCCAATGCTCGGCGAGCCGGAAGAAGCTGCGCAAGGCGGGCGCGGCCAAAGTCGCGTCGGCGGGCACGCCATTCGGGGCGGCTTCGGCAATACGGCTGTTTCGTGCACCCATGACGAAACTCTCCATGTAAAGCACATGCGCAATTTACTGCAAGACAGCAGTTTCGTCCAAATGGCCTTCCCGTCAGGGTGTGCCCGAAGCGCCCTGGCCCTTTGCGCGATCGTTGCCGAAATCCGGCTCCGGCCCGCCCTCGGCGATGAAGCGGTCGATACGCTGCTCCAGCACCGGCAGCGGCACCGACCCGGTGGAGAGCACGGTGTCGTGGAAGGCCCGGATATCGAACCTGGCGCCCAACGCCTTTTCCGCCTTGGCACGCAGCCGCAGGATGGTGAGGTAGCCCAGCTCGTAGCTGTCGGCCTGGCCGGGCCAGCTGATGTAGCGGTCCACCTCGTTGGCGATCTCCAGTTTGCTCAGTGCGGTGTTTTCGGTGAGGTACTCGATCGCCTGCTGGCGCGTCCAGCCGAGGTGGTGGATGCCGGTGTCGACCACCAGCCGGCAGGCGCGCCACATCTGGTAGGTGAGGAAACCGAACTTCTGGTAGGGCGTCCGGTAGATGCCCATCTCGTTGCCGAGGTATTCCGAGTACAGCCCCCAGCCCTCGCCGTAGGCGGAAATGTAGCCGTCGCGGCGGAACGCCGGCTGGCCGTGGCTCTCCTCGGCCAGCTCCAGTTGCAGCGAATGGCCGGGATAGCTTTCGTGCAGGGTCAG